>NZ_AXVL01000024.1 GCF_000482505.1 Leptotrichia trevisanii DSM 22070 | reverse complement strand
GAAAAACATTGCCGTGTCAAGATATTCATTTTATCAAAGGCAGATGTACAGGACTTTCGGGATGAATCCTTTTTACTGTCCAGCATGCAAGGTTAAAATGATTGTATGGGAATTTTATCATTACAGATATCCGCCCCTCAAAAAATACTATTAATATTTTATTAATCCAACTAGGTTGGATATTTTGTCGTAGACATTTGTATATTTATTTGACAAAAGAAAAGGAAAAGAGGCTGACGCCTCTTTTAAAATTATCAAATATATCAGTAAATACCTAAAAAATATGAATTTAATTTCCTTATAAATAAAAAAGAACCTACTCTATAATTTATAAAAATAGAAATAGGTTCTTTATTTAATATTTAACTTAAATCAAAAACTTAAAAAATTAATACCATCCTCTTAATTTCATTGCTTTTGAAATTCTTTCGATACTCTTCATATAAGCTGCATTTCTCAAGTCTACTTTGTATTCATCTGCTAAGTTCCATACATCTTCAAATGCTGTTGATAACAAGGCATCTTCTTTTTGTTGAACTTCTTCAAATGGCCAGTAGTAGCTTTGTAAATTTTGTACCCATTCAAAGTATGAAACTACAACTCCACCTGAGTTTGCAAGAATGTCAGGGATAACTACGATTCCTTTTTTGAATAAGATTTCATCAGCTTCTGGAGTAGTCGGCCCATTTGCTCCTTCTGTAATTACTTTCGCCTTAATTCTGTCGGCATTTTCAGAAGTAATTTGGTTTTCTAAGGCACATGGTGCTAGAACATCAACTTCCAATTCTAATAATTCAGCATTTGTAATATCTTTTCCGTATCCTTTGTTTGCTACAATACGTCCATTTTCTTCAAAGTCTTTTATTACAGCTTCCATGTCAATTCCATTTTCATTGTAAATTGCAACATCTGAATTTGAGAATGCTACAATTTTTGCACCGTCTTTATATGCGTAGTAAGCTGTGTAGAATCCAACATTTCCAAATCCCTGTACAGCGTATGTTGCTCCTTTAACATCAATATTTAATTTTGCCAATGCTTTTTTAGCTGTTAAATTAACTCCGTATCCAGTTGCTTCCGTTCTTGCAAGAGATCCTCCAAATTCTAAAGGTTTTCCTGTAAATACACCTTTTGTTGATTTTCCTGCAACTTCTTCATAAGCGTCAACCATCCAAGACATGATTTGTCCGTTTGTATTAACGTCTGGAGCTGGTATATCAACTTTTTCTCCAATAATTGGTGAAATTGCTTTTGCAAAACCTTTAGAAATTCTTTCTAACTCAGCTTTAGAATAATCTTTAGGATTAATTGCCATTCCACCTTTTCCACCACCATAAGGGATTCCTGCTACTGAACATTTGAATGTCATCCAAGTTGATAATGCTTTTACTTCGTCTCTTGTTACGTCTGGATGGAATCTAAGTCCACCTTTAAAAGGCCCTACTGCATTGTTATGTTGAGATCTGTATCCTGTAAATGTTTTAACTGTTCCGTTGTCCAGTTTTACTGGGAACGATACTTCCAACACTCTCATAGGATTTTTTAGGATTTCATAAACAGCTGGATCTGCGTTTAATTTATCACAAGCTGATTTGATTTGTTTTTGAGCAATCTCAAATGGATTTAATGTTTCTTTTGCCATCGTTTCTACCTCACTTTTCTCTAGTCTGTTCTGATTTTTAAACTTCCTGTTAAAAATCTTCTCTACCGTTACATCATACTACAATTTTATATAAAATTGCAAGCATTTTTTGCAGAACACCTGTTATTTTTTATTCGTTTTCTTCTGAAAATTCATCCATTGCAAACATTTTTCCATTAACTTTAGCCTTTTCACTCCCGCCTTTTCCAGCGTTACTTGGCTCAAATCCGAAAGTTTCGGTATCTTTGGAATTTTTTATTTTATCCCTATTCTGCACACCTTCCACTTGATTATTCAAAAAATATATCCACGAAAAATGTCCAGGAAATCTTGAATTTGGCACATCTGTCCCAACTACATTTTCATAATACGAATACCACGCATTATCGGCTCCAGCCCTTAATAAATCTCTATATGTTGGAAGCGAGAATTTTTTCGGTGTAACAATCTCGTCATCTGCTGCCGCAATGAACCATACTGGCGTTTTTTTCATCTTCTGAATTTTTTCTTTTGTTACCCACAGTTTTTTAGTTTCCACAAATCTTGAAACCGCACTGTTTTTACCGCCTGCCGAAACTTCAATATTGTTTGTCTTGTAAGTTTCATCGCTATTTCTCGCATATTCGTGATAAGCATACGCCTCGCAAATCGGTACTGCCGCCGCAAAGTAATCTGGATAAGTAATTATCATATTTACAGTCATGTATCCGCCGTTTGAATCTCCAGCAAGATAAATTCTGTCTGTATCAACATACGGATTATGTTTTACATATTCCTTGATTGTATCTATCCATCAAAATTTGAGTGTATCTCGAATTTCCACTTCCATTTCCATTAGTTCCATCACCCTCATCCATCCAGTAAATTGGCGACTGAACAGCTAGAACAAATGCTCCTTTTGTATCAGTTCCTCCTGCAGTAAAATATTTCTGAATTTCCTCTTTCGCAAGTGCCAAGTTTCTGTTCCCAAAATATCAATATCAGGATCCGTTCCACCTTCCCCTTGTCCATGAAGCCAAACGATTAAAGGCTTTTTTGCTCCCACTTTAAAGTTTTCAGGCTCATAAGCCGCCATTTCCAGTTTCAAATTTTCCATTTTTTTTGTAATCGGATTTTTGTAATTTCCACTAAATGAACTTCTATAATTAAACAGTTCCGTATCTGTCGAAATTCTGTTATTGATCACATCCTCTTTTTTACTAACCAAATAACTCTTTCCATCAACATTGACTTTTCCCTCGATTTCCACAACATATTCTTTTACCCATTCATTAAAAAATTTCTGTCTGTTATAAGCAAAAGGCGAACCTTCATACTTCAAGGTATCAGAGTTAAACTTATTTTCTAATTCAAGTGTAACAATCCCAGTATCAAAAGCTTTCTCTCCTTTCTTATCCGAAACATACACATCCATTACTTTTCGCTCAAATCCATTTGTTTTTATTTTCCAATCATTTTTATCAAGATTCGTAATTCTATAATCACCCATTTCTAAAATAACTTTGCTCACAGCGGGCCCGCTCTCAAAACCTTGTACAAAAATGCTGACCTTCTTTACTCTATTATAATTTGATAAATCCACAGTTTTTTCACTCACTTTCACATTACCAATTTTCTTTCTGCTAACTCTCTTTCTATTACCACGTGTCGCACCATTTCCAATTACTCCAGTAATTAGCATAATAAACAAAATTATTACTAGTTTTTTTTTCATAATCCGTCACTCTCCTTATTTTTTGTATTTTAAAAAAAAGCAGGAGTTAAAAAACCTGCTATTTTTATAATTTGTAAATACACTTATTTGTTTTCCTTATTTAATTTTGTTTTTGAAAATAAGAACGTTAAAACAAATGGAACTACAAACGCTACAATCGAAGCAATCCAAAAACCTAATTGATAAATTCCTCCATTAGTAAATTTAATTGACAGAAATGCTAACGCTAGTCCTCCTACACCAATTCCATTTGATAATACTCCAAATCCTGTTGAAATTAAAGCCGCTAGAACTGAACCACACAATGCTGCATAAAATGGATACATGAATTTCAAGTTTGCTCCAAATAATGCTGGTTCAGTAATTCCAAAACAAGCTGATACTGTTGAAGATAATGAAACTGATTCTTGCTTCTTATCTTTTTTATAAATAAAGTAAGTTGCAAATACTGCTCCTGACTGAGCAATATTAGATAGGGCAATTAATGGCCAAATAAATGTTCCTCCCAAAGTTGCCTGCAACTGAAAATCTATTGCCATGAATGTATGATGCAATCCTGTAATAACAAGAGGTGCATAAGTTGCTCCAAATATTATTGCTCCAAAATATTTTAATCCTGGTGTTTGGAATAAGAATTTAAACAATCCAGTTAATCCTTCTCCAATCATTCTTGCAAAAGGACCTATAAATAATATAGTCAAGAAACCAGTTACAACTAATGTTATAAATGGCACCCAAACTAATTTTAAAACTTCTGGAGTTCGTTTATTAAAGAATTTCTCTATATAACACATTGCAATTCCTGCAAACATTGCTGGTAATACCTGTGCTTGATATCCTATCATTAAAATCTTATAAAATCCTAAATCAATAACATATTCTCCTGCTTTTATTCCATATTCTGCAGATCCGTTAATCAACATTTCTCTTATATTATGCCCTTTTGCTACAATATCCCCATAAGTATAAGCATTTAACATTGTTCCTGCTAAAACTAGCATAAGCCCCAATACAATTCCTAGTGCCTCGTTACCTTTAAATTTACGAACTGTTGACCACGAAACCAAAACTGGCAACATTCCAAATACAGCTACCCCTATCCAATTTATAAATTTAGATAAATTAGCTGCTAAAGGATATAGTTGATTTAGTGACTTATTATGTAAAAACGGTAACTCTGCCCCTAAGAAATTTGTTAGCCCAAGCATAAGCCCTCCAGCTACCAATGCTGGAATTAATGGAACGAAAATTTCTGCCAGATGTGCAACCATTCTTTGTAGTAATGGTTGTTTTTCCATAGCTGCTTTTTTTACATCTTCTTTTGAAGCTGCTTGAATACCTGAAACATTTATAAATTCTTTATAGAAATCTCCAACATCATTTCCTACAATTACCTGAAACTGTCCCGCATTTGTAAATGTTCCTTTAACAGAGTCAAGCTGTCCTATCTCTTTTGGATTTGCTTTTTTCTCATCTGCAAGAGAAAATCTCATTCTAGTCGCACAGTGAGTAACTGCCACAACATTTTCTTTTCCACCGACAAGTTCTAATAACTTAACAGCATCATCATGATACTTTTTCATAAAAAAATTCCTCCTAAAACAAATTACAATTCACAATTTTTTAAACAATAATGTTAATTATACAGTATTTTTTTTTAAAGTCAATACCGATTTGAAAAAAACTATAACCTTATTTGAATTACAACTGTATATTAATTTAAAAATTATTTCTTTTTAATTTTTCGTTGATTTTTAAGAAAATAAAAACTACCATATTATATAAATACAGCAGTTTTCTTAAATTATATTTTTAGTTCATTTCAAATTCGATGTAGACAGTTTTTGAAATATTTAATTTTTTTGGAGAAATTACGATGTTTCTTCTTGCGGATTCATCGAGAAGTTCTCTGTCGCTTTTTTTCACTTGCACTAAATTAGTTGCGTAACTGGCTTCGTTGTAGTAATTGTAGTTGTAATCGTAATAAGGCTGGATAACTCCGTATGATTTATCTGTGATTGTAACAGGATTTTTTAGGTTTAAATCTGTTTTTCCTAAGATAACTTGGGCTTTTTTCAAGGCTTCCTTGTAGGCATTTTCGTAAAGTTCATTTTCCAGCTGCTGCTTATTGTCAATGTCGTATTCGATTTGTCCAGTTGTACCAATTCCTAATGTGCTTGCTACATTTATGATGTTTCCAAGATTTTTCAAATCTCTTGTTTCAACTTCTATTTGATGTAAAACGACTTGGATATTTTTTTTGTTGCTTGTTCTTTTTTCAAGGCTTACTTCCTTATTGTCATATCCTGAGATTTTTACTGTACTTGCGGGAATTCCTGCTTTGCTCAATTTTTGCTGAATATCATTAAATTTTGACATTGCATTCTGATATGCCTGTTTATTTGTTGCATCCTGAGATTCAACAGTGAAAATATATGTGCCATTTTTACTTCTGTTCAAGGAATAAATTTTTTCAGCCGCAAGAACACTCATAAAATTTTTTAATGTATCAAGAGAAATTCTGTCAACTTCTACTGAAAGTTTTGTTTTATATTCTTTTTTCCCTTTGTTTTCAATTACCGTATCCCAGTTATATGTTTCATAAGTGGAATATCCTGTCGAATTAATCTTGTTGTATTTTGTCCCAGTCTGAGCAAGCAATCTCTTATATCTTTCCAAAATTTGTGAATTTTCCCCACTTGCCTTATCCAGACTTTCATTCTCAGTTTGAATCGTAAGAGCAATTTTTGCCGAATTTGGCATAATTTCCTTCTTTGAAACCCCTCTAACCTGTATTCTTTTTCCAGTAACTTCGCCGTCTGCAAATGATATTACCGAAAAAATCATTATAAGTAACGCTATTATTTTTTTCATTTTAAAATTCCTTTCTAAAATTTAATTTTCTATAAAAATTAAGATGCTACTTTTAGTGAATTTATAATTATCTAAATATAAAGTTATACTATTTTTGTTATTTCATTTCATACATAACTGATATATTTTGCACAAGTTTTAGCGGTTTTGGAGTATAGTCAACTCTTGAGTTTCTACTTCTAGTTTCTTTAACATAACTTTTACTATTATAAAGCCTATCCGAAGTTTCAAGTGCAATAGGAGCCGCTGCCGCTTCATATTTCACTTCCCAGTCCTGATCAATTCTGTCAATCATTTTTTGCTGAAATTCCACATCTTCGCTCACAATAATCGGTGTTCCCAGTTTCATCTTGCTGGAACGTAAAATGCTTTCCGCCTTCTGTTTTGTCTGATTATAGGCATCTTTGTACATTTCTGACTCAATTCTGTCCTTATCTGACAAATCAAAATTAATTGAACCGTTTATATTTATCCCATTGTCATCAGCAATTGAAATTATTGTGTTAAGTTCCTTTATATTTTTTGTTGTAAGTACAAACTCATTTGTAACATAATAAACATCTTTTTTTGTACTCTTATTTTCTGTATAATTTTCCCGTATTGTATAATCGCTCAAAACAATATCGCTTTCAGGAATTCCTGCCGCTGTCAATTTTCTTCTGGAAATATTAAGTTTATTAAATACTTTATTCAAGGCCTGATCAACCGTTACCCCATTTTCACTTATATTAAATGCAAATGTATTTTCATCAAAATTTTTCTGAATACTTTGCAAATTATTTCCATCTTCCAAGTCAATCAATGCTGAAATTTTGTTAAAATCTGTATTTTTTACCAGCATTAACATTGTCACATCATAAGAAGTCGGCTTTTTATCAGTCTTTTTGACAGTCTTATTTGGAACAGTTTTCACATCCAGAATATCTTCATCATCTTGATATTCGCTTCCTTTCCTATTGTAAAACGCCTTTGTTTCCAAATTCTCAAGCGATATTCTCCTAGCCCTCAATTCGCTCTTGAACTTCTCAATCTTCTTATTAACCTCATTAGTTGTCTGACTCAAGTTACTCCCCTTCTTCTCAATCTTAAAATTAATCTTCGCTAAATCTGGCATAACTTCCCTCTCTGCATTCCCCGTAACACTAATTTTTCTCACAATATTCTCATTCACACCAAATGAAAGAATACTCATAAGTGAAAAAAGTGCAATTACTATCTTTTTCATCTTTCCCTCCATAATTTTTATTTATTATTTTTAAAATTTTCTACCTTTTATATAAGTATAACATACATATATTAAAAGTAAATGAGGGTTTTTATTTTTATTTCAAAAATTTTAATAGATAATTGTCATTTATTATATTTTTTCTTCTCTTACTGAAGAAAGAGTAACCAGTTTTACAATTACAGTCTTTTTAATTTATACTAAAACCCCGTTTAAAAATGGGAATAAATTTTTATAATAGGGTTGTTCAATAGCTAATTCATAATCATTCAACTTTTTTATTTTTTATTAAAAAAGTTTGTAATAAATTTGTTATTTAAATGGGGTTTAGTATAAATAAAATATCTGCTGTGTGTTGAAAAAATAAATTTATATCATTTTTTCAATATTTATGATATTATATAAAGTAAAGAATTAACAATAAAAATAACGAGGTGAAAAATGGCCACAAGATATAAATTTAATTATGGAAAATTTTTTAGAACTATTATTGTACTGCTTTGTTTAGTGGCATTAATAAGATTTGGAAAAGATGTTTTTGAACGTCATTTTTTTAACACTAGGCTTACAGTTATTCCTGATGTTATGAATCTTGACAAGAAGGATGCTGTAAAATATTTGAAAAAAGCTGGGTTAAAAGTCAAAGTTATTAATTCCAAGACAGAAAAAGTACCGCTGGATACGGTTTATAATCAGGATCCACGTCCAGGCAAGGAAGTAAAGGTAAACAGAGTTATAAGAATCTGGGTAAATAATGGGGAAGATGTAAAAGTCCCTAATATTATTGGATTGGAGCTACTTGAAGCAAGATCTCGGTTAAAAGGGCAAAATATTCAGATTGAAACGATTGACTATTATCCGTCTAACCAAAAATATAACACAATTTTAGGAGTTTATCCAAAACCGGGTACAAAACTTGAGATTAACCAAAAAATTTCAATACTGGTTTCTTCACAGCAAATGGTAGATCCGTCAGTTATGCCGAATATAACAGGGCTTGACTTGAATGATGCAAGAGAGTTGTTAAAACAGATTGGGCTTGACATTGGAAATATTTCACGTACAAGCGATCCAACATTGCCTGTAAATACTATTATTTCTACAGATCCTGCGGCTGGAACGAAGATTCAGAGAGGACAGAAGGTATCAATTGTGTTAAATACTGGAGCTGCTCCGAAAAAACGTGAAAAATCAACTGAGGAAATTATCAACCAGTCTCAAGAAGAAATAGATAATCAGGAAATTGAGAAAATCATTGATAACACAATTAACAAAATAGATCAGCAAGGTTCTGAACAGAAGAATAATGGAAATACACAATCTCCTCCACGTAACAACACACAAGGTGGCGGAAATAATAATGATTCCAGCGGTGGAGATAATGGTGGCGAATAGCTAAAATAGAAAAAAATTTAGAAAGGAGATGGGAGTTATTTTGAATTTTTATTTTAAAATTTCTCCCAAATATTTTTATTAAAGGAAAAGTTATTAGAAAAATAAAAGGATTTTATTATGTTTTGGATGAAAATTCCAAGAATTTAAGCGAAGAAAATATTTATGAATGTAAATTACGTGGAACATTAAAAGTAAAAAATGACAAAATGAACTGTATTATTGGGGACTGCGTGGAATTTGACGCAAAGGAAAGAGTTATTGAAAAAATTGAAAAAAGGAAGAACTTTTTGTATCGTCCACTTATTGCAAATATTGATTTTATCGGTATTCTATTTGCAATAAAAAGCCCAAATTTTGATTTTACAAATTTTCAGAAAATGCTTTTAAACGCAAATTCTCAAAATATTCCAGTTGTATTAATCTTATCCAAGATTGATTTGGTTTCAGAAGAAGAATTAGAAGAATTTTTAACTAAATTTAGCAAAATTTTTAGAGATATAATTTCCATTTTTCCAATTTCTACACAAACAAATACTGGACTTGCAGAATTAAAGCAATATATAAACGAAAAGTCCGTTGTAATTTCGGGGCCATCGGGAGCTGGAAAATCTACACTTATTAACACTTTGATTGGTGAAGAGATATTGACTACAAACGATATTAGTGAAAAAACTAAAAAGGGGCGACACACTACAATAGAAAGCCGATTCTTTATGTCAGCTCCACATTCATACATAATAGACACACCGGGATTTTCAACGCTTGATTTTCCAAAACTGGAAGAAAAAAAGGAACTGGAAAAATTATTCCCAGAATTTCTGGAATTTATTCCCGATTGTAAATTTCGGGACTGTATTCACGTAAATGAGCCAAATTGTGCAATAAAGGAAAATGTGGAAAATGGCAACATTTCAAAAGAACGATATGATTTTTATTTATACTCGCTTGAAAATATACGGTTTTTAAAATATACCTAAACCTGACGCTTAATTTTAGAATATTTAATATATTTAATTAAAGAAAAGAGTTGATTTTTTATGAATAAAAAAATTATAATAGCACCTTCACTGCTTGCTGCAGACTTTAGTAAATTGAAGGAAGAAATCACAGAAGTAGAAAAACTTGGAGCAGAATATTTGCATTTAGATGTTATGGATGGAAATTTTGTCCCAAATATCAGCTTTGGAGCCCCTGTCATTTCATCTTTACGAAAACATAGCAACCTTGTGTTTGATGTACATCTAATGGTAAACGAGCCAAACTATTTAATAAAAGATTTTGCCGAATTTTCAGACATAATCACAGTCCATGCTGAAGCTACAAAGCACTTGAACAGAACGATTCAGCTAATAAAATCTTTTGAAAAAAAAGTAGGAGTCGCATTAAATCCTTCTACTCCGCTGGATGTTATAAAATATGACCTGGATAACATTGATATGGTTCTAATTATGACTGTGAATCCCGGTTTTGGCGGGCAGAAATTCATTCCTGAAATGATTCAGAAAATAAAAGATTTGCGAAAAATTAACAAAAACATTGATATTGAAGTGGATGGCGGAATAAATGACAAAACTGCTAAGCTGGTAAAAGAGGCTGGAGCAAATGTTCTTGTTGCAGGTTCTTACATTTTTAGCGGAAATTATAAGGAAAAAATAGATTCCCTAAAATAATATAATAGTATCTTAAATTGAACTCAAAAAATTATATCTACATTACTCAAATCCTAAAGTTATTTAGTTTATCTATTCGATATTAAAAGGGATTGAATGTAAAAGTATGAAAAAATAAATAAAGTAAGAAAGGAAAAATTAAAATGTATGAAAAAATTGAAAATCTATTAGACAAATTTTATAAAACATATTACAAAATTGAAGAAATAAATTTAAATCAGGTAATTAAATGTTTGACTACATCTGAACTTCACATTATTGAAGCTATCGGAGAAAGCGAAATCACAATGAATGAATTATCTGACAAACTGGGCATTACAATGGGAACAGCCTCAGTCGCCGTAAACAAGCTAACTGACAAGCAATTTCTGGAACGCTCCCGGTCGGATATCGACAGACGCAAAGTTTTTGTAAAACTAACCCAAAAAGGAAAAGTTGCATTAAACTATCACGGAAATTTTCACTCAAACATTCTTGAAAAAATAACAGACGATATTCCACAAAAAAAACTGGACACATTTATCGAAGTTTTTGAAACAATCGTAAAAAATCTGGATAAAGTTAAAAAGGACATTCAGCCTGAATCAATCTTAAATTTTGAAAAAGATGATTTAGTCCAAGTTTCTTCAATCAAAGGAAGTACCGCAATTAGAAAATACTTAAACGAAAAAGGCGTTATGATAAAATCACTTATAAAAATTTTAAATATCGATAAATATTTAATAACTTTGATAGTTGATGGGGATGAAAAAGTTTTAAATATTGAGGATGCAGAAAATATTATGGTTAGGAAAAATACGCTTTAAAAGTTGTAGAAAGGGAGTGAAATATGCTTTATTTAGATGGAATTGGGATTTCATTTTTGATAAAAGAAATAAAAGAAAAAATATTACGGTATAAGTTGACAAAGATTTTTCAATATGACAGAGTTTCATTTTCACTCTTTTTTGGAAAAAATAATTTGATTTTTCAAGTAAAGGACAATTCAACGATTTTTTACTTAAAGGATGAAAAAGATCCAAATACTGATTTTCAGTCAAAATTTTTATTATCATTAAAAAAACATCTGCAAAATTCAATTTTGATAAATATTAGGCAAGAAGGCTTTGACAGGATTGTCTATTTTGACTTTGAGAAGTTAAATCAGTTTGGAGATGTGGAAAAATATACATTGATTATCGAGATTATGGGAAAAGCAAGCAATATTTTTCTGACTAGCAAAGATAAAATTTTGTCTGCACTTTATTTTACTTCGATTGATGTTGGGAACCGTGTTATTATGACTGGTGCGAAATATACGTTGCCATTTGAGGAAAAAAAGATTTCGCCTATATATCTGGAAGCTGAAAATTTTCCATTTGAAACAGAAACTTTTATGGAAAAAATTGAAGGTGTGGGGCGTGCCTTTGCACTGGAATGTTCGCAGGATTATGATACTTTCAAAAAATATTTATCCAGCTACAAACCAGTAATGTACGAAATCTTAAATCGTGGAAAAATCCAGAAAGTGCTAACCTACAATGAATTTTCTGAATTTAGTCAAAAGGAAAATAAAAATTTAGAAAGTGAAAATAAAAATGGAAGAAAATATTTTGAAACCTTAAATGATGGCTTAAATGCCTATTTTAAAACGACTATTACTTCAAATGTTATTAGTGAGAAAAAGAAAAACCTGCTAAAATATGTTGATTCTCAAATAAAAAAATTCAAAAAAATTGAGAAAAATATAAAAGTTGATTTGAAAAAAAATGAAAATTTTGAAAATTATAAAAATATTGGGGATATTTTGGCAGCAAATATGCACCAGATAAAATATGGAATGAAAAAAGTTACAGTTTTTGATTTTTATAACAATCAGGAAGTTATGATAAATCTGGATCCGCTTTTATCTCCAAATGATAATTTGAATTTTTATTACAATAAGTATAATAAAGGAAAACGGACTATTTCAGCCTTAAATTCAAGATTTTTAGACATTCAGAATGAAATAAGATATTTTGAAGAAATAAAAATGTTTATCGAAAAGGAAAATGATTTTATTGGAATTGAAGAAATTGAAAATGAACTGAATTTAGCAAATAACGGAAATAAATCGAAAAATAAAATCAAATTGAACAAACCGAAAAAACGTGAATTACTATCATTTAACTATAATGGCTTTCAAATTTTCGTTGGAAGAAATAATAAGGAAAATGAGGAAATATCCTTTTTCAAAGGACAGCCCAATGACATCTGGATGCACATAAAGGACATTCCTGGAAGCCACGTACTTATTTTACGAAATAATCAGGAACTTCCAAATGATGTGCTTCTACACGCAGCAAACCTAGCCTGTGAACATTCTAAAGCAAAAAAAGGCGATAAAGTCACTGTTGACTACTGCGAAAGAAAATTTGTAAAAAAAATTAAAAACAGTAAGCCAGGAAATGTAATTTACACAAACTTTCATTCTCTATTAATCGAAGTTCAATAAACTTTTTGAAAATAAAAAATATTGTTTGATTTACCAACAGAAAAAATGTTTTTCCCCCTTATTGACAAATACCAAAAACTGTTGTAAAATTAAAGTAGAGATATAATTAAGGAGGATAAATAAATGGCAAGTAAAACAGTTACTATGACAAATCCTACAGGATTACATACAAGACCAGGTGGAGTATTTGTTGCTAAAGCAAAAGAATTCGAAAGTACAGTAGAAGTTGAAAATGAAGGGAAAAAAGTAAACGGAAAATCTTTATTGAAACTATTATCAATTGGAATCAAAAATGGTTCGCAAGTTACAGTTCACGCTGAAGGGCCTGACGCTGATCAAGCAGTTGAAGTTTTAGGAGAATTATTAGCAACTATCAGAGACTAATAAATTGTAGTAATTAAGTGAAATAAAAATATTGTTTTTTATAGATTTGTTATAGAAAATATGTTTTATTAAACTAAAAAATAAAAAGACTTTCTTATTTTTAAGATTGTCTTTTTTTAATTTACAAAAAAAGCAGAAAAACTCCTAATTAATAAAGTTCTCCTGCTTAAATTATTTTTCAATCAATACTTATTCATTATTTTTCACTTCGTTTTTTTAATGCCGCTTTTATCCATCCTGTGAACAATGGATGTGGACGATTTGGACGGCTTTTGAATTCTGGATGATATTGTGATGCTATAAAATATGGATGATCTTTTATTTCAATTACTTCCACATAATTTCCATCTGGAGATAATCCTACAATATCCATTCCATTTTTTTCAAATTCTTCTCTATAAGCATTATTAAATTCGTATCTATGTCTATGTCTTTCAGCAATTTCAGTTCTTCCGTAAACACTTGCAGCTAAACTATCGTCTTTTAACACACATGGATATGCTCCAAGACGCATTGTTCCTCCCATGTCTTTTAGCCCTTTTTGTTCTTCCATCAGGCTTATGATCGGATATGGAGTGTCCTTTTCAAATTCTGTTGAAGTTGCACCTTTGTAGCCAAGCACGTTTCTTGCAAATTCCACACAAGCCATTTGCATTCCAAGACAGATTCCAAAAAATGGAATATTGTTTTCTCTTGCAAATTTAATCGCTTCAACTTTTCCATCCACTCCTCTGTCACCAAATCCTCCCGGCACTAAAATTCCATCATAATCAGCTAGTTTTTTCACATCAAATTCACCAGCCTTAAAATAGTCAATCTCAACTTTTGTATCAAGATTAAATCCAGCATGCTCGATTGATTCGTGAATACTGATATAAGCATCCTTTAATTCAATATATTTCCCAACAATTGCCACTTTTACAAGTCTTTTAGGATTTTTGAATTTTTCCACCATTTTAGTCCATTCTGTTAATAACGGTTTTTCATTTTTTATTTTAAAATGTTTACAAATTACATCGGCAAGTCCCAATTTTTCCATAGTTAGTGGTATTTCATAAAGGCTTTTTGCGTCAAGTGATTCAATAACCGCCTCTTCATCAATATCACAGAAAAGTGAGATTTTTTTCTTAATATTTTCATCAACAGGATGTTCACTTCTCACTACAATCACATCTGGCGAGATTCCAAGTCCTTGAAGCATTTTTACACTGTGCTGTGTAGGTTTTGTTTTCAATTCTCCAGCAGCTTTCAAATAAGGCAATAACGTTACGTGAATATAGGCAATGTTCTCTCTGCCAACTTCTCTTTTCAACTGACGAATTGCCTCGATAAACGGATCACTTTCAATATCCCCAATTGTCCCGCCAATCTCAGTAATTACAATATCCGAATTATTTTCCTCAGCCGCTTTTATAACATTGTACTTAATTTCATCTGTCATGTGAGGCACAGTTTGCACAGTTCCTCCCAAGAATTCTCCATGACGCTCTTTCGCAATAATCTTCGACATAATTTTCCCAGTAGTCAAATTATTATACTTTGTCAGATTCTCATTGATAAATCTCTCATAATGCCCCAAATCCAAGTCAGTTTCTGCTCCGTCCTCTGTAACAAAAACTTCTCCATGCTGATAAGGACTCATAGTTCCTGGATCCACATTTATATATGGATCAAACTTTTGAATTGTAACCTTATAGCCTCTCTCTTTAAGTAATCTCCCTAAAGAAGAAGCTACAATCCCTTTTCCAAGTGATGAAACAACTCCACCTGTAACAAATATATATTTTGTCGTATTATTCTGTCTGTCCATTTTTCCTCCTATTTTCTATTCCTATTTATTCAATTTTAAATATTTTTGGCAATTTTATAAAATATCACTTAATTTAGTAAGTTATTATTTTTTAAACTATTCTTTTTAAATCTCTTTTTTTAATTTTAATATATTATGATTAATAACTGTTTTTTCTCAAGTTTATTTATGTTCAAGTTTATTTTAAGCAGGGAGATCAATCGCCATCTCCCTGCACCCACGCTTTACGCAAAACTTTCTTATAAAAGAAAAATAGAACTCACTTTTGAATATAGATTATCTCAATTTATATAACTTTGTTTTATGTAAAGTCTATTCCAAAAGCTCAGACAGCTATTTTTCTTCTAACGAAATTTTGCTTATTTTTTGTTTTAGTTAAATTAATTGTTTTAATTAAACTAAAAATGTCGTGATTTTTTTGAAATGAAATTGAAACTCGCTTTTTAACAAATATTATTATAATTTCTTAAATTAATTACAGTCTAAAAATTTTGAAAAAGCTCAAACAATCAATTTCATTTCAAAAAAATTCTTAGACAAGCCGGGTTTGCAAAGGGGATGGCGACTGTTCCCCTTTGCTTTAAAAAAAGAAAAAATATTTATTAACAATATTTCATTTCACAAATTTTTAAAAATTTATTTTGTTGTTTTTCCACAAAAAAAGAGGAAAAAAAAAATTTTCACCTCTTTTAAACAAATTTTATTTATGTAAAACTCAAAAGGAATATCCCAAGTTTTAGGATAAACTTGAGATAGTCCAAATTTAATTTTCATTTTTTATTTGTTATTATCTTGCAGCTCCAGCTTTATAAGCTCCGTTTGATCCAAATACGTTTCTGATTTTATCTTTGTAGTATTCTTTCATGTAGTCTTTTGCAGGCCCTACATATTTTCTAGGATCAAATTCTCCTGGTTTTTTAGCGAATACTTCTCTGATTCCTGCTGTGAAAGCTAATCTTCCATCAGTATCTACGTTAATTTTAGCTACTGCTGATTTAGCGGCTTTTCTTAATTCTGAATCAGGGATACCAATTGCGTCAGCAATTTTTCCACCATATTGGTTAATCATTTCTACAAATTGTTTTGGTACAGCTGATGAACCATGTAATACGATTGGGAATCCAGGTATTCTTTTTTCGATTTCTGCCAAGATATCCAATCTTAATTTAGGATCGTCCCCTGGTTTGAATTTGTGAGCTCCGTGAGAAGTTCCAATTGCGATTGCTAATGAATCAACTCCTGTTTTTGATACGAAGTCTTCAACTTCATCAGGTTGAGTATAAACGTGTTCTGCTGCTACCACATCGTCTTCGATTCCAGCTAAAACTCCTAATTCAGCTTCAACTGTTACATCGTGTTGGTGAGCGAAATCAGCAACTTGTTTTGCTTCTGCAACATTTGCATCATATGGGTGATGAGATCCATCATACATTACTGAAGAGAATCCGTATTCGATACAGTCTTTTGCTTCAGCAAAATTTGGACCATGATCCAAGTGCAATGCTACTGGAATGTCTGATCCAGATGCTTCTACATAAGCTGTTGCAGCTTTTGCAAGCCAAGGCAACATTTCTTTACCAATATATTTTCTTGCACCTGTTGATACTTGAAGAATTACTGGTGATCCTTCTTCAACACATGCTTCGATAATTCCTTGTAATTGTTCCATGTTGTTAAAGTTAAAAGCAGGTACTGCATAACCTTCTTTATTTGCTTTAGCAAACATTTCTTTAGTGTTGCTTAATCCTAAATCTTTAAAATGATATTTCATTTTACGCCTCCTAATATTTATTAATTAGATTAACTTCTTTAATTATATGTTACCAAATTTTTGTATAAAAATCAAT
Organism: Leptotrichia trevisanii DSM 22070; assembly: GCF_000482505.1. Classification (NCBI taxonomy): domain Bacteria; kingdom Fusobacteriati; phylum Fusobacteriota; class Fusobacteriia; order Fusobacteriales; family Leptotrichiaceae; genus Leptotrichia; species Leptotrichia trevisanii. Next base: position 43,035 of record NZ_AXVL01000024.1, on the reverse strand, counting down.
AGAAAACAAAAAATAATAATTAAAAATAAAATATTTTTTTAAATATATTCTCAAATACTTATAATTAGTGTAACTAAATAGTCATATTTTGATTTTTAAATATATTTTATTTAGTTTATTTTACTTTGATTTATCAGCTCTTCTACCGTCATTCCTTTTCTAAGTACATTTTTATCTGTAAATCCTGGAATCCCCTCTATTCTCCCACGCTTTGATACTTGCCAGATTATCCATCTGTCAGCTTCTTCTATTTTAGGAAAATATTTGTAGTCTGTAATCCAAATTCTATTTTTCAGAAATTCACCTTTTATATATGCGTTATAAGTTTTGTAGTTCACATAAAAGATTACTCTTTTCCTATAATGTTTTTCAAGTTTTTTAACCATATCTCTCAAATGCTTTATTACTTCCGTCTTTTTATATTTTTTTGTAGATATTTCCAAATCAATAATTGGAGGTAATGTCTTGTCGGAATCAGGAACTTTGCTTATATAAAAATCAGCTTGTGCCTCTCCACTGCTTGTCATTGTAAAAAAATGATATGCTCCAACTACAAAACCATTCAGTCTGGAATTATTCCAGTTATATAAAAAATCCGTATCAAGAAAATTCTGCCCTTCTGTTGCCTTCAAAATAATAAATTTATATTTTTTATCTACAAGAGTCCAGTTCACTTTTTCCTGATGATGTGAAATATCAAGTCCCTGTGTCTTATAGCCTGCCAGCTGTGCCAGAATCTCATTATGGTACAAATACCCACTAAATTCAAGAACTCCTGCTATACCTACAATAATCATCATAATTATAAAAAATTTTACAAATTTTTCCATATCCTCTCCATTCAGTCATTTAATAACAAAATTATTTTCAAAATACCCAAAATTCTTAAAATAACCTATTTTTATCGAACTTAATTCTTGAGCAGTTTTTGACAGTCTAGGAAAAAACCAGATTAATATGATAATTACGGTTATAGCGATTTTGTTATTTTATAACTGTCATTCCACCCATATAAGGTACTAACACTTCTGGAACTTTTATAGTTCCGTCATCCTGCTGATAATTTTCCATGATGGCAAGCAATGTTCTTCCCACTGCCAGCCCTGATCCATTCAGAGTATGTACAAAATGGCTCTTTCCTGTTTCTTTTTCCCTGTATTTAATCATTGCACGTCTAGCCTGAAAGTCCTCTGTATTTGAGCAGGAAGAAATTTCCCTGTATTTCCCTTGACTTGGCACCCAAACTTCCAAATCATAAGTTTTTGCCGCACTAAATCCTAAATCTCCACTGCAAAGTGCCAGAACTCTATATGGCAGCTCTAATTTCTGCAATATTTTCTCCGCACAGTTTACCATTTTTTCAAGTTCATCATAAGAAGTTTCGGGTTTTACAATTTTTACCATTTCCACTTTATTAAACTGGTGCTGTCTTATAAGCCCTTTTAAGTCACGTCCTCCAGAACCTGCTTCCTTTCTGAAACAAGCTGTATATCCGCAGTAATATTTAGGCAGTTCCTCTTCATCCAGAATTTCGCTATTATGTAAATTTGTAAGTGTAACTTCTGCCGTTGGAATCAAGTACATCTCTTCACCGTCGATTTTATAGGCATCATCGGCAAATTTTGGAAGCTGCCCTGTTCCCACCATCATTTCTCTTTTTACCAACTGCGGTGTAAAAATTTCCTCAAATCCATGTTCCCCAGTATGAACATCAATCATAAATGCAATTAATGCTCTTTCCAGTCTTGCCGCTGCATTTTTATAAACTGTAAACCTCGAACCACTAAGTTTTGCCCCTCTTTCAAAATCCAAAATCCCAAGTTCTACTCCCAGTTCATCATGAGATTTTATTTCAAAGTCGAATTCTCTTGGAGTTCCCCATTTTCTAACTTCCACATTATCATCTTCATCTTTTCCAACTGGAGTCGTATCACTTAATTTGTTTGGAATCGTATAAGCAAGCTCTAACTGTTTCTCATCAATTTCAGCCACTTTTTGATCAAGTTCCTTAATTTTGGCACTGACAGTCTGCATTCTCGCAAGCAATTCAGCAGGATCCTTCCCTTCCTGTTTATATTTTCCAATTAATGCACTTGACTCATTTCTCTCCTTCTTCAGCATTTCCACTTCCTGAAGCAAACTCCTTCTATCCTCATCAAATTTCAGCAATGAATCCAAATCAAAGTCACTATTTCTATTTTTTAAATATTCTCTGACTTTATCGGCATTTTCCCTTATGTATCTCATTTCCAACATAATTTTTTTATTTCCTTTCTTTTTATATATATTTATATAATATTTTTTTACTTCCACTTAAATTTTCAAAATCATAATTTTTACTAAATTCTATTTTTTTTACATTTTGAATATTATACTTTTCCACAATTTTATCGTAATTTTCCACATAAATTTTTTTATAAAGTTCATCAGCTTGATTTTCCACAAAAAAGATTAAGTTTTCCACATTTTCAAAATTTAGGAAAGCTGAATCAGATTTTGTGAAATAATTTATGATATTTTTTATTATCTCATCTATTTTATCACGAATTTCGCTAAATTTCGAACCGTTTTCAGCTTCAATTTTTTCTATCATTTTTTCTGCAAAAAAAGTTTTTACAAGTTTATTTGTATCTGCTGAAATTAATGAATAGTTGTATAAAATCTCAAAAAATTTATTTTTATCCCGATACAGCAGTTCATTTCCCAATTTTACAGCATAAATTTTTTCTTTGTTAAAAATGCTTCTTCTAAATCCGTCTATTAATTTTGGAAGTTCAACCTTACTTAACCGTTCTATTTTTTTGTCTTTTTCTTTAAACGTTTCCAAAAATTGTTCATTTATGATTTGTTTTATATTTTCATTTTTTTCGTTTTCACTAAAATAAATGTATCCCAATTCTAGTATAAATGATGGTTCTTTAGCTGTTATCTTAAAATTTTTGTCAAGCTGAAAATATTTTCGTTTTTCAAAATTATTTTTATATTTTAGAATAAATTGTGAAAAATTTTCTGTATTTAAAAATACGTTTTCACTTTCCAGCTTTTTATTTTCAGTCAAAATTTAATTCCTCCCTCCTGCTTTAGTTTTATTTGCACTTTATAAAAAATAACTCTATTTCATTTTCTCAACAATTTTAAATTCCATTTTCAAAATCATTAAATTTTCTATATTTTTATCAATTTTCACAATATCCTTTTCTGTTGTCAAAACATAATCATAGTTTTTTGCTTTTTCCTTTATTTCCAAAATTTCTTCATTTGCGTAAACGTGATGATCTGTAAATTTTATTTCATCAATATTGCTTGGGTTTAATTTTTTTATTGTTTGATAAAATACAGCTGGATTTGCTATTGAAGAAAAAATTAGTACATTTTTATTTTTAATAGTTTCCAATAGAAATTTTTCATTTCCTATTTTGTTTTCATTATTTATTTTACCAAACTTTTTCCTATTTTCAAAATTTAATTTGTAAAAATAACTTTCTTCAAAAGTGGCAATAGAAATTGGTTTTTCATATTTTGCCAGTCTTTCCTTAATTTTCGCAATTTCTTCTTTCGAAGCATAGTTACTTTTTGTAATAATAATTTCATCAGCCCGTTTCAAAGCGTCAAGTGACTCCCGCAATCGTCCCTTTGGCAAGTAATTGTCCATCCCAAAAGGATTTGTTGCGTCAATTAGAATTATATTTTTATCTTTTTTCAGTTTTCTATGCTGAAAGCCGTCATCCATAATAATTGTTTCCACATCGCATTTTTCTTTTAAAAAAGTTGCACCTTCGTAACGATTTTTACAGACTACGACAGGAATTTGAAAATTTAAGGCATGCAAATAGGCTTCATCTCCTGATTCCTTTGAAGTAGCATAAATCTTTTTTTCATCTCGTACAAGCAGTAAATCAGTTTCCCGTTTTCCCTTGTAGCCTCGACTCAGAATTCCAACTTTCTTATTTTTTTCTAAATATTTTTGCACAAAATACTGCACAGCTGGTGTTTTCCCAGTTCCACCTGCCACAATATTTCCAATGCAAATTATTTCCACTCCATCAACCTTTTTTTCTTTAAAAATATTCAAATCATAAAGTTTATTTCGTAAAAACACGATAAATCCATATATAATCGACAATAATTTCATTAATTTTTCCTCAGCTTAACTTTCTTAATTAATTTTCTACCAGTCCTTTATAAATTGTTTCCAGCCGTCTAAACCGGTTTTTTATTCCAGATTTGGAAATTTCCATTAAGTCTGCCAGTTCCTGTAGAGACATTTCCTGATTTTCCAGCCGCAGTTTTGCCGTTTCACTCAGCACATCGGTTAATTCTGAAAGCCCCATTTTTTCATCAATCACCTTTATCATATTAATCTGCTTTTCAGAAGCTGACAATTTTTTTGTTTCATTTGCAATTTCCCAGTTCATATTTCTATTAATTTTATTCCGAATTTCCTTATTTATCGTAACCTCCTCGAATTCAAAAAACGAATTTATTCCGCCAATCAAAAAAATTATATCCAGAATATCCTCTGAATTTCGTAAATAAACAAGGCTTTTATTTTTTTTCTCAGTCTGAAAAACCTTTTTCCCCATCTGTTTAAACAAGTAATACAAATAAGTGGCAGAATCTTCAGTATCCACAAAAAAATCCATCGCATACGCCTTTTCTGGAGACTTTATATATCCACAGCTAAGGAAAAATCCTCTAATTATGCCAGCTAACTGTTTTTCATCTTCCACAACAGCAAAATTTTTGTGAAAGTATATTTTTTTTAAAAATAATTTGTATTCCTGCTGGTTGTGCTGAGTTGGAAAAAGTATCACTTCATAGAGCTTATGTATTCCCAGACGTTTGCTGATAACATATTTTAGCTGGATTGGAATATTTGTTACTGTCCGTAAATTTGAATAAATTCTTTTAGCAAGCGACACATTTTCGGTACTAAAATAAATTCCATTTTCCGTAATTACATTCTTTGCAATAAAAATTCCAAAAAGTTCTGCATAAACAGCATCTTTATCAGAATTTTCCAAATTAAAGATTTCCCTTTTTAAATTTGCTGAATACGACAATTCTCCCCTCCTTTTTCACTCCAATAAACTTTCTAATAATTTACTTTTCTAGGATTTCCTGCCTTATCATAATAAGTCCAAGTTCCTGTTCTTCTTCTACCTCTGATACTTCCGTCAAATACAAGGCTTCCGTTTGTATAATATCCTTTTACAGTCCCTGTTTCTCCATTCATATTTGCTTCATACAAAAGTCTTCCATTTTCGTAATAAACATTCATTTTCCCGTTTATTTCATCATTTTCGTAATTAATTTCAGATTTTTTACCTCCATTTGCATTCCATTCAGAAAATAACCCATTTTTATGTCCATTTGAATAATTTCCCTGTGATTTTCTTGAACCATTTTCATAATATTCAGTCCAAGTTCCTGTCATTTTCCCATTTTCATAATTTCCAACTGTTTCCTGAGCTCCTGTTTTTCCGTAATATGAAGAATAACGCCCATTTAACTGATCATCTTTGTATTGATATTTTTTCCATACTTTTCCATTTTCAGTGTAAACTGTCCATTCCCCTTCCTTTTTTCCATTTCTATAATTTCCTATCGTAAATCTATTCCCATTTGCATAAAATTCATCATACTTCCCATTCAACGTTCCATTGCTCAAATTAACAACAAGTCTTCTTCCCCCTTCTTCCATAATTCTGTATTCTCCGCTTCCTGTCAATTCATAAGTATTGGAATTAATTTTTTTCACATCTTCCATATTCGGAGAGCTAAGTTTCGACAACCTAACTTTCCCAAAATTTGTTCCATAATTTGCAAACACATCTTTCCCGTATGCAACTGCTGATATTATCATCATTCCAGCAATAAATAACATTTTTTTACTATTATTTTTTTTCATTTTCTCATCTCCTATTATTTATTTTATAAAGTTTGTTTTTTTATTTTGTCAATTCACCTTTTTACATTATAACAAATTTTTCACATTTTTTAAACCAAATTATTGATTTTTCTATCTACATTATCAATAAACTAGGCTTAATCAACATTATGAATCCCAAAATTATCATCAAAATTCCACCAAACAGATTTACCCATTTAGAATATTTTGTAGTTAATTGCAGTTTGTTTACACTCATTAAGGCAAAGCCGAAAACTATTATGTCATCTATCATGTAGCCAATTATGTAGATAAATGTGTAAAATTGTCTTGTCCAGAATGGAACTTCGTTTATTTGCAGGATTTTTGTGTATGTTTGAGGAATTCCTACTGAACAGGCAAATTCTATTACATTTACCGAAAGTGCCAAACCAATTATTGCAAGTGCTGTCAGTAATGTAAATGGCTTGTTGGCAATATCCTTTATCTTTTTAGAAATCTTTGCCCTCTGTTCAAAATCTGTAACTTCACATTCCAGCGTATCGCCCTTTTTCAAGTAATTTCTAATAAAGAAAATTCCACCAATAATTCCAACGATTCCAACAAGTGGAGTTACCCATTTGTCAAGTCCCACAAAATCCCAAGCATAAATCCACGCATTTAAAATAAAAAAGTACATCGCAGCTTCAGCAAAAATAAACAACCCTGCCACACGAAACATTTTCACTTTATTTCCAACGGCAATCAAAGCCGTTAAAAATAACACCAGAACCCACATAGCACAAGGATTGAATCCATCAATTGTTCCCAAAATTATTGACATTGTAAGTAACGAATAATTTGTCAAATCAACAGTCTTATTAATAATCGGAATATTCACAAGCACCTGATTTTCAGCACCTTTCGTAAGTCCCGGCACCTCACATACTGTATCTCCCGTACAAACTGCACCATTACTGCTCACATTTCCAGTCTGTCCACTTTCCACATATTCCTTTAAAATCAAAATTTTATCCTTTGTCTTTCCAGAATTTATCAAACTTTCAATTTCTTTCCCAGTTGTATCCGCTGTATTAAACCCTTGAATAATGTGTCCGTCAATGTAAATAATCGGAGTCCCCTTCACAAGTTTTAACTTCGATGTAGTTTCATCAAAAAATGTCTTTTCCTCCTTGCTCTCGTCAATTTTATGCTCCACATATTCAAAATCATCCCTTTTAGTAGATAATTCCTTCAAAAATTTCTCCAAATTTGCACAATTTTTACAGTCTTTTCTACCAAAGTACTCAATTTTTACTTTCTTTGACTGACTATTTCCATCAGAATAACCAATCTGACTTATCCAAAATATACCAAAAAGCATAATCATCAACGCAAAAAATCTACTTTTCTCTATCCCAATATTAAAATCTTTTCTCCAAAACATCTTTTTTCACACCTTTCTTTTTTATTTTTTATAAATAATTACCGTACTAACCGCATATTCTCTGCTATGTGAAATACTAATCTGTATTGTAAGCCCCTGTGCCTTCTCCTTTATCGCATTATAAAGCGTTACATAAGGTTTCCCCATCTCATCATTCAAAATCTCAATATCACTTAGCGAAAACCCATATACCCCAGTCCCAAACGCCTTGGAAACTGCTTCTTTTGCAGCAAATCTCCCTGCATAACTAGCATATGGATGTTTCTTTTTTTCAATATGCTCAATTTCTTTTTCCGTATAAACTTTCCTTTTAAAAAGGCTTGTCTGATTAATCGCTTTTTCAATTCGGGATATTTCAATAATATCTGTCCCAATACCGTATATTTCCATATTTCTCATCTTCCCTCATTTTCTATTTATTTAAAAACTAATTTTATGAATAATTATTTTTTTATTTATATAGCTATCTTTTTTTTTAATAAAATTATTTGTTATAATCAAATAAAAATGCTTAGACAAGCGGGGATTAGTGCATAGCACTTTCGCCAAAATCTTCAGATGTTATAATTTGAAGAAATTGAAACAACTAATATTGCGAAATAAAAGGGCATGGCGACTATTCCCCTTTGCTTTGTAAAAAAAGAAAAAATATAAAAATAAAAGAATTAACTATTAATAACAAAAAATTTATGTTTTGCTATTGTTAGATTATACTACAAATTTTTAAAAATACAAAATTTGTATAATTTTAGTAGTTCAATTTTAAATGAGTTTACATATATTTTTTTCATTTTTCAAACATAGTCTAGCATAAATAATCCGTCGGAGCATTTTTCTGTGCTGGCAAAACTGTTTGAGCATAGCGAGTTTTTTGTCAGTGCAGTAAAATGTCGTAGACTAGCCATAGGTTATTGCGTAGCAATCTTGCCAAATATTTTGATTATCAGGATAAACCTTTACTGCAAGATAAGGTTTTGCGGCAATGAGCAATCCTACGAAAATAAAAAAGAAAAAACATAGTAATATGAAAAAATATTTATTAATCAAAATATCTAAAAAATAATTTAATTGAATAATTACGAATTTGCTATTAAACAACCTTATTATAAAAATTTATTCCTATTTCTAAACGGGATTTAGTATTAATATTTATTAAAAAAAAACTCTACATAAGAAAAATAATTCCTAAATAGAGATTTTTTATTTTAAAATTTACTATTTCACTTTCACAATTTTCTTTTTCCCAGCCCTAATAATCATTCCTCTTTCGACATTTACATTTGCCTTAATATCTTTTATCGCCTCGTCATTTATTTTGAATCCACCTTGTGAAATTAGCCTTCTTGCTTCACTTGTTCCTCCAAGCAATTTTGCTTCTTTTACAAGCAAGTCAATTACATTAATTTCTCCATAAGGAACTTCCACTTCTGGCAAATCTACGTCAAGATTTCTTTTACTAAATACATTTTCAAACCAGCCTCTTGCTTCCTTAGCTGCTTCTTCACCGTAATAAATTTTTACAACTTCTGCTCCTAATTGCTTTTTTGCTTCCATTGGATGTAAACTTCCATCTGCGATTTGAGCTTTGATTTCTTCAATTTTCTCAAAAGGAACATCTGTTATCATTGTATAATAATTTTCCATTAGTTCATCTGAAATTGACATAACTTTACCAAACATATCATTAGGAGTGTCTTTTACACCAATGTAGTTTCCAAGTGATTTAGACATCTTTTCCACTCCGTCAAGCCCTACTAGAATTGGCATTATCATACAGACTTGCTGCTCCTGTCCAAAATTTTTCTGTAAATCTCTTCCTCTTAGCAAATTAAATTTTTGTTCTGTTGCTCCCAATTCCACATCAGCCTTCAGTTCAACCGAATCATATCCTTGTAAAATTGGATACATAAACTCGATTAACGAAACTGGTTTGTTTTCAGCCAGTCTTTTTGAAAAATCCTCTCTAGAAATCATTTGCGACACAGTAAACTGCGATAGTAAATTTAAAGCATCCGAAAGCGATAATTTTTCCAGCCAGTCAGCATTATAGACAACTTTTATTTTATCCAAGTCCAATATCAATTTTACTTGTTCCAAGTATGTTTTGATATTCTCACTTACTTGCTCCTCCGACAACATCTTCCTAGTTTCAGATTTTCCTGTCGGATCCCCAATTCTCCCTGTAAAAGTTCCAATCAAAAACAGCACTTCATGCCCCAAATCTTGAAACTGCTTCAATTTTCTCAAAGGTACAGCATGTCCCAAATGCAGCTCCGAACCTGTCGGATCTATCCCCAATTTAACCCGTAGCGGAGTATTAGTTGAAATTGATTTTTCCAACTTTTTCTTAAATTCATTCTCATTAATTATTTCATCACACCCACGGCTCAAAATATTAAATTGTCTTTCCACTTCATTTTTTACTTCTGTTTCATTATTTCTATCTATGCTCATTTTTATTTTTTCTCCTTCTTCTGTTTTATTTTTTTATCTATTCAATAACTTGATTTTATAAATATGCTACGTATTTCATAAAATAATACACAATTGGTAATACAAATAATGCACTGTCAAATCTATCCAAAAATCCACCGTGTCCCAAAAGCAAATTCCCAGAATCCTTTACTCCCAGTTCTCTTTTTATTTTTGATTCCACCAGATCTCCCAGTTCGGCAAAGATTCCTATTGCAAGTGCAAGAATAAAGGCTTTTAAGCCGCCAATGGCAACGTAATCGTAATTTACAGAACAGCTTTTTGAGAGAAATGAGATTCCGCATACAAAATTTGCTATAAATAAATATATTTTGTCAAATGATAAAATTACTAAAAATACTCCCAAAATCCCTGCTATTGCACCTTCAATTGATTTTTTCGGGCTGATTTTCGGTGCGAGCCTGTGTTTGAATATTTTTCCGCCGATGGCCATTCCAACAAGGTAGGCAGAAATATCGCATGCCCAGATTAGCATAAATGTCATTACAACTAGAATATTCCCATTTAAAAATTCATATTTTATCAATAAAATGTGTGAAAATAAATATGACACATAAATAATTCCAAACAACGTATAGGAAATTTCTGCCATTGCATTTTGAATTTTCACCTTTAAAACCTGCCTTAGAGACAGAAGAATTATTGCAAATACGATAAATCCGCCCATATCAAAGTTAATCTGCTTGAAAAGGGCAAATTTGAAATATGAAAAAATATTTTTTGAATTTTCCTGAAAATATATTGCAACTGGCAAAAACAGCCCAAGCCCCATTCCAATTCTGCTCGCCACCTCAAAGCCTCTATCCTTTAACATTTTATAAAATTCAAACAGTGACATTCCAGTTATTACAAGCGTAAATACTAGAAACATCACATTCCCCTTTAAAAATATCCATAAAAGGAAAGGTACAAATAACAAAATAATAAATAATCTACTTAACATTCAGTCCTCCGTATCTTCTATCCCTTTTATTAAAGGATAAAATCGCTTTATCTAATTCTTTTTCATCAAAGTCAGGCCAGTAAACATCTGTTATGTAAAACTCCGAATAGGCAATTTCCCAAAGCAGAAAATTACTTATCCTAAACTCGCCACTTGTTCTAATCACAAGCTCTGGATCTGGAACTTCTGGACGGTACATGAATTTGGAAAACTCTTCTTCCGTAATTTTCATATTTTCCAAACTTTCCTTCTTATCTACAAACCCATTTACCACTTTTTCCGTAACATTCAGCCCGTTATTTTCATTATCAAACTGCCCTTCTGCTGTTCTGCCTGATTTGTCCATAAACTTAGTCTGCAAAACCTTGTTCACGGCATCAACAATTTCTCGGCGCCCGCCATAATTAAATGCTATATTAAAAATAATCTTATCACAATCTGCCAGATAATTTTCAGTTTCTTCAATTTTCTTTAATAATTTTTGTGAAATATTTTCCTTTGCCCCTGTAACAAGCAATCTAACGCCTTGTTTTTTCAAATTTTTCTTCTCTTTATCCAAATACTTTGCAAACAAGTCCATCAGTCCATTTACTTCCTTTTTAGGCCTCTTCCAATTTTCAGTCGAAAACGCATACACAGTCAAGTATTTCACGCCAATACTCCCAGTATATTTCAATATCTTTTCAAGACTGTTAGCCCCAGCCCTATGCCCTTCCAGCCGAATCTTTCCACGCTCCTTAGCCCAACGTCCATTTCCATCCATAATAATAGCAATGTGCTTAGGAATCACCAATTCATCTCTATCCATATTATCCCTTTCAAGAATAAAAATATTATTGCTTTAATTATAACAGTCAAATCATTATTTTTCAAGGTGTTTGTAAAATTATTACATAAAAAAGAAGCAGAATCCCAAAAATTCCACCTCCAAGTATACTAAACCTTTTTAAAAACAAAAAATCACATCATATTTACAGGATCTACATCAATCGTAACCCTAACTTTTTTTTCTCTTTCCCGAAATTTGCCCACACATTTTTTTATAATTTTTTTGATTTTCAAGATATTTTCTCTTTCAAATTTAAAAAATATCTGGTATCGGTATCTTCCGTTTATTTTGTAAATCGGAGATTTGAAAGCATCTGAAATAAAATCATTTTGAGTTAAATTCATAGCTGCATTTACATTTCTTATAATTTCTTCACGTAAAATTTTAGCTTTTTCTGTTACCAGATTTTCCTCCGTTGCCGAAATTACCAAAATTACAATTCGTCCAAAAGGCGGATAATTCAACATTTTTCGCATAATCATCTCATTTTTGTAGTATCCTTCATAATCACTTTCAATTGTTTTTTTTATTACATCATTTTCGCCATTAAAAGTCTGAATAATCACTTCGCCATCCTTTTCTCCACGTCCTGCACGCCCTGAAGCCTGTGTCAGCAACTGAAAAGTCTTTTCTGAGGCCCGAAAGTCTGGAAAATTTAAGATTATATCAGCATTAATTATTCCAACTAATGTTACGTTTGAAAAATGCAGTCCCTTTGCGATAATCTGTGTTCCGAGCATTATGTCATATTTGTGATTTTTAAAATCATTGTAGGCTTTTTCATAATTTTGCTTTGTCTTTATGCTTTCAGAGTCCACTCTCACTATTCTTGCCGATGGAAACGCCGCCGCCAGTTCTTCCTCAATTTTTTCAGTTCCAGCCCCAATTTGTCTCATTTTATGTCCGCCACATTCATCACACGTGTTGTCAAAACGTTTTTCATAGCCGCAGTAATGGCATTTGAGGCGATTGTCATATTTGTAGTAGTTTAAGGAAATGCTACAATTAGGACAAGTTGGAATATTTCCACAATCCTTGCATTTCAGCAAGTTTGAAAATGCCTTTCTATTCAAAATCAAGATAACCTGCTCATTTTTTTGCAATGTCTGCGAAATCTTATCCAGCAGTTCTTCCGAAAAATTTTCTGTTGTTTCATTCAAATCCACAATTTCAAATTTTGGCAACTTCGCATTTTTGTACCGTTTCGTAAGCTCAATTAATTCAATATCTCCCTGCTGTGCCTGATAATACGTTTCAAAAGACGGTGTTGCCGAGCCTAGAATCACTTTTATCTTTTCACTTTTTACAATTTCAGCTTCTTCCAAATTATCGTTTTGCAAAAATGCCCTTTTTATCGCCACATTTTTTACGTGATAACGTGGGTTATTCTCCTGCTTATACGTATTTTCATGCTCCTCATCCACAATAATATATTTCAAGTTCTGAACAGGTGCAAAAACCGCCGATCTTGCTCCAATCACAATTTTTTTTTCGCCATTTCGTATGAAAGTCCACTCTTCCCTCTTTTCCTTGTCCATAAGTTTACTATGAAGAATAGCCACTTCATTGTGAAATTCCTCCTCAAGCCTTTGTATCATCTGAACTGTAAGCGAAATTTCAGGCACTAGAAAGATACTCCCAAACCCTTGTTTCAAGGCTTCCTTTATCAAATTAATATAAATTTCCGTCTTCCCTGAGCCAGTTATCCCTTTTAACAGAAAAATCTGTTTTTCACTATTTTTTATCGTATCCACAGCCTTCTGCTGTTCAGCATTCAAAACAATTTCCTTTTCTACAATTTCACTTTTTTCCTTTTCCTTTTTTGAAATTTTAGAATTTAAAATCACTCTCTTTTCAATGGAAATAACCTTTTCATTTACAGCTTTTTCCACAATTTCGCTGGAAAAATTCTTTTTCAAAGTTGCAACGGTAACTTCATGACGTTTTTTCATATATTCATTAAATTTTTTTATTTCCTCAATTTTGCCCATTTCCAAAGTTTCATTATTTTCTGAAAATTCCCTTTGGAAAATGGCTTTTTTGGAATAATTTAACTTCAATGCTCCTGGATAAACTGCTTTTATTACGTTGTAATAATCACTTATGTAATAATTTTTTATCCACCTTATAAGCTGCATAATATCATTTGGAATAGACAAAACTGGGGCAACATCCTTAATTTTTTTCACTTTTGAAATATCAAACTGAATCTGATTTTCATTGACTGTCGCTACAATAAGCCCCATTTTATCCTTATTTATAAAATTAACAATGCACCATTGCCCAATTTCATACTTCTCTTCCGATTTATACGTGTATATCCCCTGATTATTCTCCACATAAATTTCATAATAATACATTTTTACCCCTTAAAATTCCTCCCTCAATTAATTTATTAAAAAATATTCTTATTCCAGCATTATCTGTATCTTCGTCTGTCTATCCAATTTAGTCCCTTTTTCAGGAAACTGCGACACAACTGCCCCGCTTCCAGTAATTTCATATTGAGCAAACTTCCCTTGCGGATAAATTGACAAAAACTCTCTCAGACTAATTCCAGTTAAATCAGGCATAATATTTTTCTCAAAATCCTGCTTTATCTTCCCTAAATCCTTTTTCTTTTCCTGCTGCACAAACCCAATAATGTTCTTATCAGGAGTTTTAACCTTTCCATTTGGCTGTATTCTCTTATACTCAATTAATTTTTCCAATACTCTTCTTACTGATGGCAAGGCAACTTCTGCTCCATAATATTTTCCACCTTTAGGTTCACTGATAGTTATCAATATAGCGTATTTAGGCTTATCTGCTGGAAAAAATGCAAAAAATGAACTGACATGGCTATTTTTATATCCTTCCTTTCCCGCTTTCTGAGCAGTTCCTGTTTTCCCACCAACACGGTAGCCTGGTATATATGCCCCTCCACCAGTTCCACGATTTACACTTGCTTCCATATACTTTCTATTTAATCTTGAGGCTTCATCACTAAATACTTTTTTTATCATATCGGGCTTATTCTGTTTCACTATATTCCCTTTGGTGTCTTCTATCCTGTCTACCAGATAAGGTTTCATTAACTTACCATTGTTAATGACTGTATTTAATGCCATTATCATTTGAATCTGTGTTACTGCAATCCCCTGTCCAAAAGCTATATTAGCCCTTCTTACTTCATCCTTCAAAGTTTTAAACTCACGAAGTTTCTGCATTGATTCAAAATACGTATCTATGTCTGTTTTTCCGCCTAATCCAACATCTACTAAATAACGGTAAAAAGTATTTTTATTAATATCATTCTGTATTTTTACCATCGCTACATTTCCAGAATGTGCAACTATATCTGCCAAACCTAAAGTCCCAATTGTTGAACTGTCATGATCCCTTACTATTGTATCGTATACTTTTATTGAACCTGCTGAATATATTTTTGTATTTTCATTAATTGTTTTTGAATCCAGCCCTATTGCAACTGTTATAGGCTTAAATATTGATCCTGGCTCAAAAAAATCAGTGATTGTCCTATTTTTTATAGTCGCCTTGTCTTCCGCCTTTGGATACGACGACATTGCCAGTATCTTTCCAGTTTCCACTTCTATCATAATTCCCATTGCTGCACTCGCATTATTATCTACAAACGCCTTTTGAAGTTCCTCATCAAGATTATACTGCATAACACTGTCAAGTGTAAGTACAAGATTATTTCCTTCAACAGCTGTTTTTGCTTCATTTTTATTTTTCACTTTTACAATTTCCAAAAATGGCTTTGGTATTCTAAGCCGTGGCTCAACTCCCATTTCTCCTGCAAGCTGTTTATCATAATATTTTTCAATCCCGTAAACACCTTTATTTTCATTATTTACAAACCCAAGTGTTTCCTGAAAAGCATCATTTTGCACATAATTTCTTGTAAAAACCGTTTCAAAGACTATCCCTTTAAACCGTCTTTTATATTTTTCCTTTTTACGCTTTATTGCCTCATTTTTATCATTGTCAATTTCTGATTCTATTTCGATTTTTGTCCTGTAGGAAATCTTATTTTCTATTTTTAAATACTGTCTGCCAGCCTTCTTTTTTTCCAGATATTCAAGTTTATATTTTTGAATATCCAAGGACTCGATATATCTTTTTAACATTTCCAGCAGTGTATCAATATTTTCCTCATCAATCAAAGTCGGATCAAGTATAACAAAATAGTCCTCATTGTCATATGCCAGAACTTGCCCGTCGCTCGTGGAGATTTTACCTCTTTTAGCCTTTTTATAGGTTTTGTAGGAATACTTTTTTTCTGAATCTTCTCTTATCTTCTGCCCACCTTTTGTCTGTAAATAGTAAACCCTTCCAATTAACGCTGCAAATCCTATAACTGTAAAAAGAAATATCAATACAAACCGTCCATTAAATGTGTTAAAATATTTAAACAGCTTTTTAAAAATTTTTTGTAACTTCTGCTTTTTTCTATTTTCTTCCATATTTGACTTTGCTCTGTCAATAATACTACTTTTTTTCTTACCCTTTTTCATTTCTCTCCTAATTTAACCAATATTAACCTTCAAGTCTTGCTAAAATCATTTCATTAATCATTTGCGGATTGGCCTTACCTTTAGAAAGCCTCATTGACTGTCCCATAAGATATTTTAGTGCATTGCTTTTTCCAGCCTTGTAATCTTCCACAGACTGAGGATTTTCAGCCAGTACCTGCTCTACAATCTTTTCAATTTCGCTGTTATCTGTAATTTGCACAAGCCCTTTTTCCTTTACGATAATTTCAGGATCTTTATTTTCTGAAAGCAATATTTCAAACACATCTTTTGCAATTTTTGAACTAATCGTATTAGCTTTTATCAATTTAATTAATTTTCCAATATTTTCAGGCTCAACAGAAAATTCCTCAATAGAAATATTTTTTTCCTTCAATACACGTAAAATTTCTGTCAATACCCAGTTTGCCGCAAGTCTTGCATCATCTGAAACTTTTACAACTTGCTCATAATATTCAGCCAGTTCCTGCTCTGATGAAAGAGTAGCCGCTTCCATTTCATTCAATTTATACTCATTAATAAATCTTTTTGCCTTCTCATCTGCAAATTCAGGCATTTCATCCTTTACATTTGAAAGTCTTGATTCAGTAATGATAATCGCTGGCAAGTCAGGCTCTGGAAAATATCTGTAATCCATTGCTTCCTCTTTACTTCTCATCGGCTTTGTAACTGCATTTTCCTCATCCCAGAGTCTTGTTTCCTGAACTACACGCCCTCCACTTTCAAGCACTTCAATTTGTCTGTTTGTTTCATACTCAATCGCCTTCACAACCGCCTTAAATGAGTTTAAGTTCTTAGTTTCCGTTCTAGTCCCAAGTTTTGTTTCACCCTTTTTTCTAACAGAAACATTAGCATCGCATCTAAGTGATCCAAGTTCCATACTTACATCACTGACTTTCGTATATTTCAGCCTATCCTTCAATGTATTCAAATAAGCATACGCTTCCTCGGCATTTTTTATCTCAGGCTTTGAAATAATCTCAATTAACGGCACAGAGGCTCTGTTATAATTCAGTAAAGTTTCAGAAGCCGTATGAATACTTTTCGCCGTATCTTCCTCAATCTGTATTCTCTCAATCCCGACACTTGCCTCTTTTCCACTATTTGTCGTAATTTCCAAAACTCCATTTTCAGCATAAGGCTTAAAAAACTGTGTAATCTGATAATTTTTTGGCGAATCAGGATAAAAATAATTTTTTCTATCAAAATAACTCTCCCTGTTTATCTCACACCCAAGTGCAAGTGCCGCCTTTATCGCATAATCCAATACTTTCTCATTCAACTTCGGCAAAGCCCCTGGCTGCCCTGTACAAATAGGACATACCGCAGTATTAGGCTCTTTATTATCATAATCCGCATCACAAGAACACCATACTTTCGTATTCGTTTTCAATTGACAATGCACTTCCAGTCCGATGACTGTTTCATATTCCATACTCATTTTTTATTTATTCCCTTTCTTTCATAAAATTTATTTTATCAAAATTCCTTTTCAAGATTTTTTTACAACTCAGGATATTCTATCTCTCCACGTTCCTTCTCAAATTTATTCGTCACATTGAACAGCAAATCTTCTCTAAAGTAATTTCCAATCAGCTGTATTCCCACAGGAAGTCCATTTATAAAACCACCTGGTACCGAAATTGCAGGCAATCCAGCCATATTTATTGATACAGTAAAAATATCTCCCAAATACATCTGAACTGGATCAGTAACTTTTTCACCTTTTTTAAACGCTGTTGTTGGAGAAACTGGTGTCAAAATTAAATCAACTTCTGAAAGAACTCGCAAAAAATCATCTCTTATTAATCTTCTAACTTGTGAAGCCTTTTTATAATAAGCATCATAAAATCCAGAACTTAACACGTAATTTCCAATCATAATTCTACGTTTTACTTCATCTCCAAAACCTTCTGTTCGTGATTTTACATACATTTCTTCAATATTTTCATCACTTTTTCTAACTCCATATCTCACTCCGTCATATCTTGACAAGTTTGAAGCTGCTTCAGCTGATGAAATTATATAATAAGTGGAAATTGCGTATTTTGTGTAAGGCAACGATACTTCCTTCACTTCCGCTCCAAGTTTTTTCAATGTTTCCACAGTTTTATCCACAACTTCCTTTATCGACTTATCCAGTTCATCTGAAAAATATTCTTTTGGAAGCCCAATTTTTAATCCTTTTATATCTTTTTCAAGCAAAGATACATAATCTGGCACTTCCACATCTGCAGTTGTCGGATCATTTTCATCATATCCAGAAATTATCTGCATAACTCTTGCTAAATCTTGCGAACTTTTTGCCAAAGCCCCAATCTGATCCAGCGAAGAACCAAATGCCATAAGCCCATATCTCGAAACTCTTCCATAAGTTGGCTTTATTCCCACAGTTCCAGTCAAGCTCGCAGGCTGTCTAATACTTCCCCCTGTATCTGTTCCCAAAGCCACAGGCACTTCACCAGCCGCAACCGCAGCAGCCGATCCCCCACTGCTTCCTCCTGGCACTCTTGCCAAATCCCAAGGGTTAGAAACTGATTTTATCGAAGAATTTTCATTTGAAGACCCCATCGCAAATTCATCCATATTAGCCTTCCCAACCAGCACTACTCCAGCTTCCTTCAACTTTTTCACAACAGTTGCATCATAAACTCCCACATAATTTTTCAAAATTTGCGAAGCCGCCGTTGTCAAATCCCCTTTTGAAACAATATTATCCTTCAACGCCACAGGCACTCCAAAAAGTCCTGTATTTTCATAATTTTTTCTTCCTTCTTCATTATTTTCTTCATCAATTTTTCGAGCCTGTTCCAATGCCTTCTCCTCAAAAATATTAGAAAAAGCCCCAACCCTATCTTCAACTGTTTTTATTCTATCTAAAAAATTTCTTGTAACTTCTTCTGAGGTAATCTCTTTATTTTTTATCATTTCAGCCAGTTCACTAGCCGTTTTTTTGTATAAATTCATTTTTTTCACCTTTCTTTTTTTCTAATCCCACCAAAAATACCAATTTTTAGCTTTGTATAACTCTTTTGAAAGTTCCTCCAATCCATCATAAATTTGAAAAACTAAATCCCCACTAACTAAAAACTGCTCTATTGCTAATTCTTCAGCCTCTTTTTGTTTTTTTGGGAATTTCTCCAAATAAAATTCCATTTCAGAACCAGTTATCGCAACAATTCGTGCATCATATTTTTCATACCAATATTTACTGATAACTATGATTTCTTCTGGCAAAGGACATTCATTAAAACCACCAAATAAAAACCATCCTGGAATTTCATAAACTTTATCTGCTGGAACTTTAAATAATCCTACATTTTCCCTTATTTTTCCAGTTTCTATGTCAAATATTGAATTTAAATATAAAGTTTTATCTTCATTGAAATTTTTAAAATAATCTAAGTAATCGTTGTCATCAGAAAATTCATATTCCTCATCCAGATACTCATTTTCTATATACTCCTGTTTTCTTTCTTTAAACCACTGAGCACAGTCTACTTTTTTATAATTTTCTAAAATTTCATCTCTTGTTCTTTTGTATTCCTCAAATTCAGGAAATTCTTCATTGAAATAATCTTTTACCTCAACAAAAACAGGGATAAAACCTTCTTTTTTACCTTCTTCCAATAGCTCAAAATATCTTTTTACAACTTCTGTTATTCCACTATCTTCATTAACTTTTTCATAATCACATTTTATTTTATCTGCAAATAAATCTACATTTCCCAACATTTTTCTCTCCTTAAAAGAATCTAATTATCCGCATTTTCTCCAACAACTTTTGGTACAATTATAAATTCCTCGTCCTTATTCGGCGAATTTTCTAAAATTTCCTTCTTAATTCCAGCATCCCTAACTTTATCTTCTCTCAATTTATCTTTTAAGTCCAGCACATTAAAAAGCGGCTCCACATCAGTAGTATCAACCCCATTCAACTCTTCCATATGCTCAAATATTTTATTCAAATCCACCCTAAATTTTTCAATTTCACTTTCTGAAAATTCCAATTTAGAAAGTGCTGCTATTTTTAAAACATCTTCTTTGCTTAACATTTTTCCTCCATTCCCAATTATCTTTATTTTTTATAACCTAATTTTTCAATTCCAGTTAGCTTCCACACTTTATAAAAGAGTATTGAATGATAACCTTTCAATCGTTTGTTCATATTGTTTAACTAATTCTTCATAATCTAAAAATTTAACTCTGGCTTTTAGTTCATTAAATGCTGTATATCCTATCTTATTTTCAAATTCTTTTTTCCGACGTTTATCTGCTACAATAATCATTCTGGTATAAAAATCTTGTAAATCATAAAATTTCAACAATGAATTTTGTATATCGGTAGAATGCTCAACTTCAAAAAAAGAATGTGGCATTTTTCTTTCATTAAACCATATAACGTCAATCGTCGAACTTCTTTTTACCAATTCTTTATACGTAAACATTGGAATTTCATTAAGTGAAGATATTTCACTTAATTTTTTATCAATAAATTTTTTATTCTTATCTTGATTCGGTATAAATGTTTTCAAATTTTTTAAATTTCCCATATTTACAAGTAATCCTTGATAATATGAATGGTTAAAGTTTTTTATTTCTTCAGAATTTTTATTTTTTTCATCTTCTTGAATTATTCCTTTTAACTCATTTTCTTTTCTAAATTGCTCTAATCCATAAAGTCCTGGTTTTATTTTATAAATTTCTTTTCTTTGCTGAACTATTCTCCGAATACTTGCAAATGGTATTTTAGTTTTCCATTCACACTCTTTAATTTTAAAAACTTCGTGGTTTAATTCTCCTAAAGTGGCAACTCCACCTAATCTTTCAATTGTCAAAATAACAGCTTCATATTGTTTCATTCCAAACTCCAAAAATCTTATATAATTTAAAATTCAATCCATTCTATACTTTCTTTTCTGTCAACTGTTTCTCCAGACATAAGTTTATATGAAACATTTCCTGGTTCAAGTACAAATTCTCCACTATAATATTTTTTCTCTGCAATATTAAATGCTTCTTCGATATTTTCTGCTTCAACTTCAAATTCTTCTGAAACATGTTCTTCTATTATTATTTTAAATTTTTTCATTTTAAAAGCACTCTTTTCTTAAATTAAAATTTCTTATTATTTTCTACCCACTTCAAAATCTCGTCAAAATCCCCAAATTCAAAAAACTCAATTCCATTCTCTTCACAAAACTTAACTGCCCTAGTCCCTTTTCTCACAAAAGCAAAATCAGCCACTTCCAATGCCTTGTAATCAGAGGGCCCATCGCCTACAAAATAAGTTGTGTAGCCCTGCTTCTGATAACTTTCCACAGCTTCTTTCTTGTCAACGCCGTAATAGCCTTCCTTGTCTAAAAATGGATTTTCTACAGTAATTTCATTTTTATCAGTTCCACTAAATTTTAAATCATTCGAGATAACTTCGCTGTCTGGCAAGTTTATTCCATATTTTGACAGAGTTCCCTGCACATTCAGCCTTGCACCTGCACTCACAATTTTAAATTTAATTCCACTTTTTGCAAAATTTATAAAAGTTTCGTCGATTGGCACATTTTTCTGCAAAGTCTTAATATACTGCTCTTTTGTTATATTTAGGGAACCTAGCCCATTTTTTATAAATTCTCTTATGGAAAACTCTCCGGCTCTGTATCTTTTTCGCAGTTCTTTTTTAAATTCAGGCTGGTGTGCTTCAAGTAAGACGTCTGTTGAGTCCTTTTTGCTGATTGTTATGTCAAAATCTATTAAAAATATTGATTTTTTATTACTTTCCAATTTTTTCCCTCCTGCCAGAAAATTTTATAAATTTTTCAGATATTTGATTTCATCTTCATTCAAGGCACGATATTCTCCCACTTGCAAATGTCCAAGCGTAAGTTCTCCCACTTTAATCCGTTTCAATGAATTAACCGTGTATCCCAATGTTTCCAGCATTTTTCTTATCTGTCTGTTTCTTCCCTCAAAAATCGCAATTCTAAGTTCCTTTTTGTCAATTTTCTTAACTTTCGCAGGTGCAGTCCTTTTTCCATCAATCACAACTCCATACTGCAGTGCTTCAATATCCTTATCTTCAAGTTCACGGCTCACTTTTGCAATGTAGCTTTTGTATAATTTTTTTCGTGGGTGCATTACGTGATTGTATATATCCCCATCATTACTGATTATGATTAACCCTTCCGTCATAAAGTCCAGCCTTCCGTAAGTAAAAAGTCTGGCACGTGATTTTATAAAGTCCACTGCAAGTTTACGCCCGAATTTGTCCTCATTTGAACAAAGCACTCTTTTTGGCTTATTCAGAATATAATATTCGTATCTTGTGTTAAGTCTTACTCTTTCTCCGTCAATTCTGACAACATCCTCAGGCTTCACATCCATCCCGATAATTGCTTCATGCTTATTTACTGTAACTCTTCCTTCATTTATTAGATCATCAGCCTTCCTACGTGAACAAAATCCCGTTTCAGCTATAAATTTATTTAATCTCATTCTATTTACCTCATATCTTTATTTTTTAATTTTTATTTCAGATTTATTCATTTAACTACTTTTTTTATTTGTTTTTATTCTAACG
Source organism: Leptotrichia trevisanii DSM 22070 (assembly GCF_000482505.1). Taxonomy (NCBI): domain Bacteria; kingdom Fusobacteriati; phylum Fusobacteriota; class Fusobacteriia; order Fusobacteriales; family Leptotrichiaceae; genus Leptotrichia; species Leptotrichia trevisanii. The sequence goes on along the minus strand of NZ_AXVL01000024.1, from coordinate 20,339 downwards.
AAATTTTGCTTAATAACTCTTTATCAAAAGAACCATTACAATTAAATCCAAATTTACTCTTCATTTTCTGCATTCTCATCTTCCTTATAAAGCATCTCAATTTTCTGAAACTGCTCACTTCCCGGCAATTCCTGTTTCCCATGAATATTCAGATAACTGTAAAAATCATCTGTCACTTCGTATAAATTCGGTGTTCCAGCCGTCTTTTTCCGTCCAGAAATATAAATTAGTTTTCTTTCCAGCAGGTTTGACATGGTTGTATCCACACCGACACTTCGGATTTGCTCTATTTCAGCTTTTGTTATAGGCCCTTTGTATGCAATGATTGCCAATGTTTCCATTGCTGAACGGGATAGTTTCTTTAATTTCATTTCTGGATTAAAAAATTTTTTTACATCAAAACCAAAAAGCGGGTTTGACACTAGACATGCAATTCCATTTTCAATTTTTAAATTTATTCCAGTATTTTTTCGTTTTTCCCTCAAATTATTCAATATTTCTTCCATCTCAAAATTTTCCATATTATAAAACTGAGCCAGTTCCTTAACTGTTATCATTTCTTTAGATAAAAAAATTATTGCTTCAACTTTTTCTTCAATATCAGCAATCTTATTTTCATTTTGAGTTTGAATTACCTCTTCAATTTTTTCTTTTTCCTCAAGTTCTTTATTTTCAAAATTTTCCATATTCTACCATTTATCTTTATTATTTTATTTTTATTAATAAATTTGTTATTTTGCGTTAATAGGGGAATTCTCCTTTACCTGTAACTTCAGAAAATTCCCCTAAATTTCTATATTATTCAATTAATATTCATACATTGGTGAAATAATGACATTTTTATATTTCTTAAAATCTGTCAAGACTTCTGCAATTCCTGTCACTACAGCATGAATCGCATCATCTCCAACTGTAACCTGTAATGATAGCTCTTCTTCTATTCTCTCTTTCAAGATTCTTATTCCAGCTCCACCACCAGATAGGAAAATTCCTGTTTCATAAATATCTGCTGCTACTTCAGGCTCAATTTCCTCTATTGTAAGTCTTACTTCATCAATAATCGCATCAATATGTCTTCTTATCGCTCCATCAATTTCAGATGCTTTTATTTTCAGACTTTTTGGTAATCCAACACCTAATTCACGCCCTCTGATTTCATACTCATAATCAGGATCATCCTGACTTATCGTATTCATTTTTAATTCTTCCGCTGTTCTCTCACCAATTAACAGATTATGTGCATCCTTTACATATTCCATAATATCTTCATTCAAATGATCTCCAGCAATTTTAATTGATTTTGACAATGCCGCCCCACCAGATACAATAAATGCAATTTCCGTAGTTCCTCCACCTATATCGACAATCAAATGCCCTTTCGGTTCAAATAAGTCAATTCCAACACCAATTGCAGCCGCTATCGGTTCTTCAATCAGGTAAACCTCTTTTGCCCCTGCATCTTTTACAACTTCAATTACAGCTCTTCTTTCCACTTGTGTAACTCCACTTGGAACACAGATTATAACTCTTGAACTTTGAAATTTATCTTTTTTTATTCTATGTAAAAATTCTTCAAGCATTCTTTCAGTAACTTCATAATTTGAAATTACCCCATTTTTTAATGGACGGATAATTTCAGTGTGCTTAGCTGTTCTTCCAATGATTTCCTTGGCTTTTTCACCAATATGTTCCAATTCTTCAGTTTTTTTATTGATTGCAACATAAGTTGGCTCATCTACCTGAATTCCTTCGCCTTTTACATACACGACTGTATTCGCCGTTCCCAAATCAATAGCTATATCCCGTGTAGCTTTTGGTGCTATGTTTGTCTTAAAAATATCAAAAAATTTCATCTATTCTATCTCCTTCATTTTATTTTTTACTTTAAAGTAGCTTTATTGAATTATTTTATTTTCATTATTAAATCTATTTTACCATTTTTTTCAAATATACTCAAGCAACTTTAATATCGAATTTCCATAATCTCAAATATTATTGTAAAATTTATTTATTTTTTAATCAATTTCATCAATATTATCTCCTATTAACTGATTGTCATAATTGATAATTCCATGTTCCTTTAACTGATCATAAATCCGTGAAGCCCTGTTAAATCCTACCTTCAATTTACGTTGTAGCATCGAAATAGATACTTTCTCCTCCTGTTTCACAATATTTACTGCATTTTCAAAAAATGGATCAATATCAATTGTTTCATCTTCAACTTCTTCTAAAATTTCATTTCTATATTTTACTTTTTTAGCAGATTTTAGCGTATCTGTCAAATTTTTAACTTCCTCATCTGAAATATACGCCCCCTGTATTCTCTGTAATTTTGAGGAACCGTTAGCAAGAAGCAGCATATCCCCCTGTCCTAGCAGCTTTTCAGCTCCCGCACTATCGAGTATCGTTCTTGAGTCAACTTGTGATCTTAAGGCAAATGAAATTCTACTTGGCAAGTTTGCTTTTATCATTCCTGTGATAACATCGGTGGATGGACGCTGTGTCGCTACAACCAGATGTATTCCAACGGCTCTTGCCTTTTGTGCAATTCTCGCTATGGATTCTTCCACACTTCCAGATGCAACCATCATAAGATCTGCCAACTCATCAATTATTATGACAATATATGGCATTTTTTCCACATAACTCAGATTGTTGTAACCTTTTATATTTCTCACGCCATTTTCCATAAGTTTCTTGTATCTGTTTTCCATCTCATTCACTGCCCATTTCAATGCTATTGCAGCTTGATGAGGATCTATAATTACAGGTACAAGCAAATGTGGAATGTCGTTATATGGCATAAGTTCTACCATTTTCGGATCCACCATTATAAATTTCACTTCATTTTCAGACTTTTTAGAAATCAATGTTGAAATCAGTGTATTTACAGCAACCGACTTCCCTGAACCTGTCTGTCCTGCAATCAGTAAATGTGGCATTTTCGCAATATCTATAAATTTATCCCGTCCAACAATGTCTTTTCCTAATATTACCTTTAATTCTCCGCTGTCCAGTTCCTTATTCTTTATAATATTTGAAAAATGAACAGGTTCCTTTATTTTATTCGGAGTTTCAATCCCAATAGTATTTTTCCCTGGAATCGGTGCTTCTATACGAATACTTTCCGCCGCCAGATTCATTGCTATGTCATCTGAAAGTCCAGTAACTTTACTTACCTTCACACCTTTTGGAATAATAATCTCATATCTTGTAATGGTAGGCCCGTATTCATAATTCACAACCTTCGCTTCCACTCCAAATTCCTTTAGCACATTTTCCAGATGGCTCACATTTTCTCTTATACTTTTTTCAATCTGCTCCTTCTTTTTCAAATCCATCGGTTTTGATTTAAAAATTTCAGAAATTGATTTTTTCACAACATCATCATATCCCTGATTATTGTCAAACATAGCATTCACTTTTTTCAGCTCTTCCTCAAATCCCTTTTTTACAGCCTCCGTATTCTCAAATGCCTCAAGTTTTGGAAACTCCTGAAAGTTCGGATCCATTTGTGCAGAATTAGCAACCGTCCCCTGTCTTGCTGGTGTTACAATTTCCAATTTAGGTTCTCTTTTATCTTCTATATTTTCTTTTTCTTCCTTGTCCATTTCTTCTATTTCAGTTTTTTTCTCATTTTTTATATTTTCTTCAGCCTTTACTTTTTTATCTTCAACTTTTTCAGAATCAGACACTTTTTCCTTTTGATTTTCTGAATTTTCAGAATTTTTCGTATTTTCCAGTGGTTCTACAACATTTTCCAATTTAATTTTCGGTTCTTTCACATTATCCTTCTGTTTAGTTGAATTTTTCTGTTTTTCCTTTTCTTTTTCTTCAAAAAGTTCAATCCATTCCTTTTCCTTTTCAACCAATTCTTCTTTGGAATAAACTTCCGTCTTTTGTAAAAAATTATCCTTAGGCTTTTTAGCAATTTCAAAACTTAATTTTTCACTTCTTGACTGTATGATTTTTGCCTTTAACATCTCCCGCTGATATCGCTTATAATCTGTTTTTTTTAAGTTTTCGGCATATTTTTTGGCTGCCAGTTTTCTCTTTTTTTCCTTATAATCGTCACTTTTGTAATATTTCATAACTTCCTTCAAAAGCTCATAGCCCAACTCAATCATATCCTTAACTAGCCAACATAAGAAAACTATTACTAAAACTATCAATCCTATCAACATAATCTGTAAATGCAAAATGCTGTAAAATGGCATTGACAGCAACGCCCCAGGTATTCCTCCACTTTCACGGTTAAACCCTATTTCCAACAATTTTCTTCCAGCTTCAGTAAAAGTGTTAGCCAGTGGAGCTCCCTTAACAACGGAACCTCTTATCAAAATCATTGACCAGCTTAAAAATAATCCGATAAGTGCAGCTATTTTCCCTTGTGTAACATGAATTCCAATTTTCTCATAAAAAAATATTATTATTCCATACAGCATTGAAGCTATCGCTATAAACCATGTCATTTTTCCGAAAAACAACGTAATCCCACTTAATATAAGCGAAAAAACATTTTCCCCAACATTATCATTTAACATGCTGGATTTATTCGCCAATAATAAAGCCAGTATAAATCCCACAACAAACCAAATTATACCCTCGATTTTTCTTTTATCCATTTCGTCACCCTTTCTACAAATTTTTAGTTCCCTATTCTATTCTACAGCCAACAAACTTAAATTACAATTTTTATAATAATAAATTCCCATTGAAAACCAAACTTCAAAAGCTAGATTAATCTCCAGAATCCATTCAATTTTTACTCTAATTTAAAGAAAGTTCAAGTATATCTATAAATTTTACCAAACCTTTCACACAATATCATACATTATACTATATTTTTTCAATTTTGTCATTTTTTTTATACCAATACCATTCAAAATAAAACTTATAAATTCTAACTATTTGACTTAATTTTCAGGTTTATTCTGCCCACATTCCCCTATTTTTAAGCATTTCAAACAACTTATCCAATTCTTCTAATTAGCTTAGAATTTTACTTGCTTTTACCTAAAATTTTTATTTTTAACAAAAATAAAAAGAGCTATCCTGAACTGAAATAACCCTTTTTTTATAATTTCCAAATTTTAATTAAATTTTCGTAATTCTGTCATAAATTTAGAATACGGACAATATCCTTCTTTATCAATTCTACAATTTTTCATTTCTAAAACTCTATGTTTAGGTGGATTTTCCCTTGTCAATTTTTGTGTTTCTCTTATTTGGCTCAATGTTTGATATATGTACTCAATTTTTACTTTTCTTTCCCCTGTTTTCTTATCTTTCCAAATTTCAAAGAATACTTTTCCACCAATTGGAGTTTTTTCAACTTGCTCTTCCAATTTATAATCTTTAAAACCTAAAGCGGCAAGCATGGCAACTATATTGGAATCATGTCCCACTAATACTGTTACTTTGTGATTTGAAGAATTTATATCGTTATAAATATATTTTATCAATGGTGCAGCCACATTTTTAGCCACTTTATCTGTTGCAAATAACAAATCTTCATATCCATTTTTTATATCAGTTATCTTTTGCCATTTTTCCCTCGTATTTATATTATTTCCAACAATCTTATCCAGCGGATATCCTTCATAATATTGCAATAACAGGGCATCACCAAGCTGTGTTCCCAATTTTATCGGCCCATCTACTCCTGGTTCCTTATCCTTTTCAATTTTCAATGTCCCTTCCTCATTAAAAAATTTACATTTTCCTTCCTTTAAGCATTCTTCAGATTTCGTATAGTTAATTACATCACTTAATAGAGAATACGAACCTTTTAATTCCTGATTCTGTTTCTTCAAATTCATCCCTTTTAATGCTTCTTCCTTAAATTTGGCATTATCAGTTGTAATTACTGGATTAAACACAGGATCCATTTTCCCTATTTCCATTTTATGCTCTGTTTTAATATCACATCCTGGAAATATCCCAGTTGTAAGCGATTGCCCAGTTGCAATTGTTCTTTGCAGGCTATTTGTATAAATTTGAGCATTATCAGGACTCAGGCATTCTCCTCTTTTTATAACTTCATTTTGTATTAACCAGTCATTTATATACTGTCCAAAGTAAGTTTCCAGAATAGCACCTTTTTTTGTCAAATGACTTGCAGGAACGTCCCAGTTCTCCCATTCATACGGAGTTACCTTCGACAATCTGCTCCCTGGCGACGTTAAAGGTGAACGCAGCCCATGTCTGCTAAAAATCACAACCTTTTCCAGCTGCAAATTTTCACTGGAAAACATTATTAAACTACAAAAAACAAACATCAAAAATATCACAATTTTTCTTATTTTTGACATAATACCATCTCCCTATAAAAAATTTTCTTAATTGATTATAAACATTTACAATATATTCTCTTCTTATTTTTAATTTTAATATTTACTTAATTTTATTATTTATTATACCTTGAAATAGTATTTTGTCAATTTTATATTTTTTAAATATTATTTTATAGTTATATGAAACAGTATTTTTTTCAATACAATAATTTAAAATTTATTCTCTTAAACATACATAAAAAGGAATTATCTCAAAAATTAAAGCAATTTCCTTGTTAATTTTTTATCCTAAGGTTACACAATTCTTTAACATATTTTAAGAATTATTAATTGTTTCATTAATAATTTCCCTATCCTCACAAGTATATTCATCTAAATAAATTCGTTTATCAGACTTTTCGTTGTCAATTGTTATATAATCTAAAAAAAAGTCTTCTTCTATACTCTTGTTTTCCAAATCCTTTATATCACACAAAATTACTAATTTAAACTCTGTATTATGTTCTTCTTTAGCAGTTATATAGTTTGAAAACAGATACTCACCATCTTCTTTGTCATAATAAGAACTATCTTCATCTAAATATGTAATTTCTATTTCTATATCTAATTTTACATTGAATTCATATATTTGTATATTTTCTGTTTCACAAGAGTTAATAAACTCAGGATAAATTCCTATAATTTCATAATTATCAATTTCATAATCAGAGGAATCATAATCAATTTCTAAACCAATATCATCTATAAAATCTTTAATTTTATCATTTGCTTCTCCATCTTTTATTTCATTTATTAAGAATTTTTCATTTTCTTTCAACATTTCCATTTCTATTTCTTCTATAAATTTTGATAAATTTTCAAAAATTATAAAGTTTTGATCATTATTGTCAAACGTTTTCCTAAATCCGTCGTCTTTTGAAATAATATAAATTTTTTCGTTATTCTTTTTTTGATATTTTTTTATTATTTGTGCAACAAAAGCATCCTTAAATTCATTTTGCTTTGTCTTCTCAAATGGTAAGTTTAAGTTAAAATGATCTTCTAATATTAATTTTATATCTACATCTTCTAAAGATAATTTTATAGAATCATCAAAAAATTTTATCAATTCTGTTTTAAGAAAAGAAATTATGTATGTTTCATCTTCTAAAGATAATTTAATCGGAGTTTCGCTTAATATTTCTAAAAAAGGACTTTTGCTTAATACTTTATTATAACTGTTTATTACTTCTTTTACATCTTTGATTATATGAACTTCTAATTCTCTTTCTGTTATTTCATTATTTAACAATATTATTTTATCGTTTTCAATATATGTTTTTAACTTTTCAAATTTATCATTTGATAACATAAATTTTTCACCAATAAATATATTTGTATCTATAAAAACTTTTTTACACATAATAATACTCCTATTCTTAATAATTATATAAACAATATTTCAAAAAAAAATACAATTCTCTATTTCTAATGAATTGTATTTTGCAATATTATGAAAAATTTGTTTAAAATCAATAATAATGGTGCCCAGACGCGGAATCGAACCACGGACACAGGGATTTTCAGTCCCTTGCTCTACCGACTGAGCTATCTGGGCAAATGGCGGAAGTGACGAGACTCGAACTCGCGACATCTTGCGTGACAGGCAAGCACTCTAACCAGCTGAGCTACACCTCCATAAAAATGGTGGTCACAATTGGGCTCGAACCAATGACCCCCTGCTTGTAAGGCAGGTGCTCTCCCAACTGAGCTATGCGACCACGAAATCATTTATTACTTGATAAGTATAGCACATTTTATTCAATATTTCAACTACTTTTTTCAAAAAAATTTCCTAAACTATAATTTTAATTTAAAATATCACTTTATTATTTCAATTTTACCAGTAAATTTCCCGTCCATATTTCCCAAATGCTGACAATATCCGTCCTTCATCATTTGTTTTAATCTGATAAAATTCCACTCTTTTCTTGAATGTTCTGTTTACTTCCTTCACAAGTTCCCTAAAATCAAGCCTGTTGTTCGCTGTAAAATAAAATATCAGCTTGCTTTCGTCAAATGTGTACTCTCCGATAACAAGGTTCATTTCTGGCAACAGATATTTTACTATTTTTTTACACTTAAAATAGGCTTCGTCTGCCTTTTTGTCCAGTTCCTTCAACTTTTCAATTTCCTTATTTGACAATTTTCTTTTCACTTCCCTGATTTTCAAGTCATCCTGCTCGCCTTGCTCCTTATTTAAGGCAAGTCCCAGAACTATTCCAATCTGTTCACCACGAATTGTATCTACAAGCACGTGATCCCCCTTTTTATAATCTTCCATATCGTTTATCATAAATGGATAAACTTTTTTTGTTTTTCTAAATTTAATATTTATTATTTTCATAAAATTCCACCTTCTAAAAAACTAAAATATCCCTTTTCACTTATTATTAAATGATCAACCAGACGTATTTCCATATTTTCAAATACTTCCTTTACTTTTTTTGTCAATGTAATATCAGATTCTGACGGTTGTAGCGAACCTGCTGGATGATTATGCACCAAAATTACACCCTTTGCATTATATTCCAATATTTTTTTTATTAATTCACGAATATAAACTGTACTTTTATCAATCGTTCCATAAAACAGCTCCTCTTCCTTGAGAAGTTCATTCTGCGTATTCAAGAATAGCACTTTAAACACTTCAACATCCCTTTTCAAAAGGGAATATTCCAAATAATTCAACAATTTAACGTTACTTGATATATTAATTCTTTTATTATGTATTTTTTTATAAAGCCCATTTTCTATAATTTCAAACAGAAGTTTTAAAAATACAACCGTTCTTTCCGTCATATATTTATTTTTCTGCAACTCTTTCTCAGACTGCCGCAGAATCGTGTACAAATCCCCATATTTTTTTAACAGACTTTTTGCAATCCCCCTGCAATTTTTCCTAATAACCGTATACGTCAGCAAAAGCTCCAAAAGTTCATAATCCAGAAAGCCTTTTACCCCCACAGACAAAAATCTCTGTCTTAATCTTTCCCGATGCCCTTTTTCCTGCTCTTCAGCCAACTTTTGCTTAAAAGCCAATATTTCTCTATTATCCCCCATCATTTTTCCCCCAGAAAATGTTTCTTAAAATTTATACAAACCTAATAAAATCACTTTAAAATCAAACCCCAAAGATTATTTAATTTTAAAAAGTTCGAGTATAGTTTATCATAAAACGAAAAAAATAACAATATTAAGAAAAACAAAGGACAGAATACTAAATTTTACTTTCTAAATTTCTTGAAAATTAAAATTTAATCCCAATCTATCGCCTGTTGAAGTATATTCCCTAAATTTATAAATTAATGGTTTCCATTTCTTTGTATCAATGTGAGAATCATCCTTCATTATTTTTTCATCAACAAAAGTCCCCTGTATTTCGCAGGTTACTATGGCAAACCAGTCTTTTTTTTGAATATCTGTAACTTTTGCCTCTATGTGAATTGGACACTCCTTTATTCTCACAGAATTTACCATTTCACCAGCTAATTCAGTAAATCCTGCAATCTTAAACTTATCTTCACAATATGTATATCCAAGATTTTGCTTTACTTCTGATATTTCTGTATCGCCTGTAAATTTTTCAATCTTTTTCACACTTTCGTACAAGTTTTCATCTGGAACATTAAAAGTTACGTCCAATCCATCTTCAATATTCTTAAAGCCTTTATTTCCAAATCCTATTCCCACAACTATTGATTTTCCAAGTACAAATGAAGATGATAACGGAGTTACATTGCTTTTGCCTGTTTCTTTATCCTTTGTAGTCATCAATAATACTGGAAATCCATAATAAAACCCATTTTTTTCTAATTTCTTAAACATAATTACCACTCCTCAATATATGAAAATTTTTATGTACCTTCTTAGTAATTATACTCCCCAAATCTTTTTTCTCAATTTGCAAACAAATATCTTATCATTCTGTTATTTCAATCAAATTCCCCTCACAATCCTCAACAACACTCTCATAATACCCATCTCCAGTCGTCCTAGGCCCACTTAAACATCTAAATCCATCATTTACAAGTCTTTTTGTCAATTTATCAACATTTTCCTTATTTCCAACACTAAAAGCAAGGTGAATAAATCCTTCATTCATTACTTTGTTATTTCTTTCTGAAAGTTCAGGACGTGCCATTATTTCCAGTCTTATCTCATTATCTGGAAAACTTAGAAAATAAGTCTGTAATCCAGTATTTTTATTGTGATATTTATCGTTTGCTTTTGCTTCAAAATACTTTTCATAAAATTCTCTTGTTTTTTCTAAATCTTTTACATAAATTGCTACATGATTTATTTTCATAATTAATCTCCTCCATTATTTTTTATAAAATTTATATTTCCTATTCCGATCCTTCTATTTCCTTCTCAATCTCACTCTTTCCATCAACTAAATCCCATTTTTCATAGAATTTTTCAATTTTTGGCATTGATATTCCAAGTAAAGGGCCAAATATAAGCATGCTAATTATCGTTCCTTCACGTAAACTCCATTTTATTGGAAACACAAGTGTCAAAACTATTATAACCCCAACACAGAAAAAATCCATCCATTGTCTAAATTTTGCAAACGGAATGCCAGTTTTTATATGAACCGCACTACAAAAACCTTCCAAAGCAAATATTGGCAATCCCAGAACCACTATCGCCCCTATTGTAAAGGAAATTAATACCAGCATTACGACAGTAATTGTTATCCTTAGAATATAATTGTCAAATGCCATATTTTAAAAAACTATATATACAAAGAAATTAACTGTATATCCCAGCAACATGGAAATAGGTATCTGTAAAAAATTTATTTTTTTAAATTCCTTTTTTAATAAAATAATTTGCCCAAATATACACAAAAAATTACATATCATCCCTACTGTTCCCATTTTTATTCCCGTCAAAAACGAAAAAGATAGTGCCATTGCATCCCAAGGGCCAACTCCTGTATCCATCTTTACCAAAATTGCCAGTTCCATCCCCACCATCACAATAAGCAATATTAAAAGTATATAAGCTCTTACTGCTCTGTTCATTTTTTCTCCTCATTTATTTTTTTTTGCAAAAAAGAAGTTATCCCAGTTTTTAGGATAACCTCTCTAATTTTAATCATCTGAGATTTCATTAAATATTTTCCATTTTTAATCCAAATCTTCTCCATTGCTTGCGATAACCTTTTTATACCAGTCAAATGATTTTTTCTTGCTTCTCTTCAATGTTCCATTTCCATCGTTATCTCTATCTACATAGATAAATCCGTAACGTTTTTTCATTTCTCCAGTTCCCGCACTTACTAAGTCGATAGGCCCCCAAGTCGTATATCCCAAAAGTTCCACTCCATCCAGTTCAACCGCTTCCTTCATTGCCTTTATATGATCTCTCAAATAGTCAATTCTATAATCATCTTCCACGTATCCATCTGCATCTGGAACATCTACCGCTCCAAGACCATTTTCCACAACAAATAACGGTTTTTGGTATCTGTCATAAATTTCATTTATTGTCGTTCTAAATCCTAATGGATCTAGTCCCCAACCCCAGTCTGTCACTTCAATATACGGATTTCTCATTGTTTTTAGCAAGTTTCCTTCTCCAATTTTATCAGCTTCTGCAGAAATACAACGAGTTGTGTAATATGAAAAACTTACGAAATCAACTGGATTTTCTCTCAAAATTTTCTCATCTTCACTTGTAATTCCAATATTTATATTTTCTCTTTCAAAAAATTTCTTAGCATAGGCAGGATAATATCCACGAGCCTGCACATCTATGAAAAAATAATTTTCCCTATCTTTCTCAAGTGCAACCCAGACATCTTCAGGTTTTGAAGTAAGTGGATAAAACTTCCCGGCCGCAAGCATACATCCAATTTTATTTTCAGGATCAATTTCATGTCCAATTTTTGTAGCCCAAGCACTTGCCACCAATTCGTTATGTGCCGCAGTATACAAAACCTGATTTTTATTTTCCCCTTCTTCAAAAACGATTCCTGCTCCCATAAATGGTGCGTGTAATAAAATATTAATTTCATTAAATGTAAGCCAGTATTTTACAAGTCCTTTATATCTAGTGAAAATTACAGTACACAATCTTTTATAGAAATCAATAACTTTTCTGTTTCTCCATCCGCCATATTCCTTGATTAAATGAATAGGAAAATCAAAGTGAGTTATTGTAACTAATGGCTCAATACCGTATTTTCTACATTCCTTAAATACATTTTCATAAAATTCAAGTCCTTTTTCATTTGGAGTTTCTTCATCTCCATTTGGGAAAATACGAGTCCATGCTATCGACATTCTATAAGTCTTAAATCCCATTTCTGCAAATAATGCAATATCTTCCTTGTATCTATGATAAAAATCAATCGCTCCTTTAGCAGGATAAAAATACTCATCGTCAAATTCCAACATCTTTCGCTCCCCAGTAATTACAGCAAACCTATCTTCCCCAACTGGCGACAAATCTACATTTGCAAGTCCTCTTCCATCCTCATTATAAGCTCCTTCAAGCTGATTTGCAGCAGTAGCTCCGCCCCATAAAAAGTCTTTTCTAAATCCCATTTCTATCTCCTCCTAAAAAATTTTCGTATTTAATATTTTTAATAATTTTCTTTACATTAAAAATATAACACTAAAATCTTACAAAAACAAGAGCATTTATCAATTTTCCCCATTGTTTCAAAATTATGTCTATTGTAATTATTTTTTTGATACTTTCGGTTCATTTGTCTCATAATTTTTACTGACTTCCAGTGAAGTATTTATATTTTTGTAGTAATTCGACACTAAAAGCGAAGTGAAAAATATGTCCAGCACATAATTAATCCCAGTAAATAGCGACACCATCTCAAAACTCAAAATATAATTTGGAGCATGTATTTCAATATATTCTGAACACGCTTTTTTTATTTCCTCAGACGAGCCATTCCCAATTCCTACAACAAATACATTCCTTTTTTTCAAATATTCCGCAATTCTAATCATATAAAGATTAGTCCCTGAAAGCGAAATAATAAGCGCTATATCCTTCTCCCCTTTTTCCGCAGAAATAATATAATGCTCATTAAGTCCGTCATAAGCCGCACTCTCAATTCCAAGCGTCATAAACTTAAACGAAGCCAGCTTTGCCAATATATACGAAATTCCCGTCCCATAAATCTCAATTTTCTTAGTATTTCTCAATTTTTCAATAATCTTTTCCATAACAGGCGTATCCAGATTAAGTTTTGTAGCCGCTATAACCCTCTCATAAAGTGATGGAATAATTGAAATGATTTCATCATATCTTGTTTCACTATTTACAGGCTCCTCACTAAGCAACCCCTGAATTTTTATCATTTCTCCAACTTCCTTATCCAGACTCCTCTGAAAATCCCTATACCCCTCAACTCCGAGTTTCTTACAAAATCTCACAACCGTAGCCTTGCTTACAAACGCCTTTTTCGCCAAACTCTCCGCCGACAACAAATGAATCTCCTCCAAATGCCTCAAAACATAATCCGCTATTTCCCTCTCATTATTCGTAAAATTCTCCTTTTTCTCCAATTTACTAATAATCATCCTTCACCTTCTTATTAAATAAAAAAGGCAAAACCAAAGGGGGAAAACATTTATTTAGAAGCATTTCCCGCCATTTCAGTTTTGTCTAATCCAAATAGTAATAACTCAATTTTATAACTTCACATATTCTTTACATAACCATTATACCCCAACTTTTTTATTTGTCAATAGCAACTTATTTTTTATTTTTACTTTTTTGAATCATAAAACTATTCTGTATAATCAAAATCCTCTATTATTTTTTCCAGATTCTCCATAGTGAAATTTTTTCTCAAATATTCAAGTTTCCCCTTCAATTCCTTTTCTTTTTCAAATATTCCAAGTTTACTCTCATACTCATCCAGTTTCTGAACACCTTTTTTTATATTGTCAAAAACTGCCTGTCTTGTAACTCCACATTGTTCCGCAATTTCTGAAAGAGAACTATTTTCTTCCAGATAAAGTTCCAGATACTGCCTTTTCTTTTTTGGAAAAAGTTCACCATAATAAGAAAATAACACAGAATATTTCAAAAAATCCTCCAATTTATCCATAAATCCGACTTCCTTTTTATTTTTACTTGTAACCTTACCTCTCAAATCAAATTGTATATAAAATTCAAAAATTATAACTATTCTACTCAAATCCTAGTTTTTTATAAGTTAAATTTTGAAAGAAATTTGAGTACATATTAAATAAAAATTTATATATTTTTTTAATTTTTCAATTTTTTTACAACCTGATTTTTCCAGACATACTGCTCCATTCTATTTTTAGCAATTCTCTGTTTTGCAATTAAAATTTTTTCCAAAATACTTTGATAAATTTCACTTTCAATTCCAAAAACAGTTTCACACAGTTTTTCACATCTTTCCAGCAATACAGCTGCTTTTTTATAACTTTTATTTTCAAAATAGACATTTGCCAAATTATGTAAAATATTAAAATACAAATTACTATTTTCACCCACCTCACTTTGTAACGTCGTAAGAGCTATATTCACAGAATTTTCTGCCAATTTTTTTTCGTCAATTTTTAAATATGAATTTACCATATTGCTTCGGATAATTGCTCCTTGTACCTCACTATTTTCCAAATTTTCCAATATTTCCAGACTCTTTTTCTGCCACTTTACCGAATCCCTGTATCTCCCCGTTTCTTCAAAAAAAAGCCCTAGATTATTACATATCCCCGCAAATATATATCCATCCCTAAAATTATTTTTTTTATAAGTCTTTATCGCCTTAAAATATTTCTCCTCAACTTTTTCATATTTTTTCATAATTCTGTAAACTTCCGCCAAATTTGCATTGCAAGCCACAAAAGCCATCGTATTTTCTCCATAATTTTTTAACACAATTTTTTCCGCTTTGGTTAAAAGCCTTATCGACTCCTCAAATTTCCCAACATATTTCAAGGCATTCCCCAATTCAGTCAGCACTTTTACGCTCTCGTCACTTTCCCCTCCATACAGCCTTCTAAACAGCACCTTTAGTTCCCGCAACACCCTAATTTCCTTCTCAATTTCCCCATTATTCACATATTCTTCCCTTTTTACAAGCAATTCCTGTATTCTCTTCTCTTTTACTTCCTTCTCTCTCTCAGTCATCTATAAATTTCCTCTTTTAAAAAATTTTATTTTTTAACCTATTATTTATTTATAATACCACAAATTCCCCAATAAATCTAATTTTTTTCAAGAAAATCAGTCAAAATTCCATCATTTCCCTATTCTATAATTAATATATAGAAAAAATAATACAATAATGCTATAATAACAAAACAAAATTTATCAACAAGGGAGGCAACATACTTTATGAAAGAACTATTTAAAAGCAAGATCGAAATTATCGAATTTTTCAAAAAATTTTTTATACAAAAAAGAAAAAAAGAACTGGAAAATGAACCAAAATTATTAAATGAACTAAATAAAAAATCAACCTTGTTAAACAATCAGCTAAAATTAAAAAATACAAATAAAACTAAAATAAATAAGCAATTAGAAAAAATTCAAAATATAAAAAATGGCAAAATACAAATTATAAATGTAAACAGATATGTTTTAAGGTTTCTGCTCATAGTCCTATTTTATATTTCATTTTTAAATCTTGCCTTAAATCTAAAAGGCTACAACTACTTTATATACGCTTCAGCTGTTATTATAATAATACTGTCGTTTTTGTCAATGCTTATAACATTTATTATAAAAAAGAAAATTTTTACTGCCTATCTTTACGACTATAATATTAAAAAAATTCTTCTAATAGCTGTAATTTTCTTTGGAGTAGGCTACTTCCTTAATTCTTACAAAAACGAACTTGAAATATTAAATAAAAAATCCATTCTAATAAAAAACGCAGAAATAAATTCAATAGACGAGTTAAAAAACAGCACTCTCGAAATTGTAAACAAAGATGGAAAAACAAAATGGAAAGTAGATAAAAATTTAAAAATTCTTACTTACGAAAATTCTCAAAAGGGAAATATAAATATCACAGACACAGTAATTGACGACAATAACAATGTAAATTTATCTTTTATAAATGAAAAAAATGAAACAATATGGCTAAAAGGAAAGATAATTTATTTCAACTGGGATACCGTAAAAATAAAACTAAAAAATAAAAAAATTATTGAAGGAGAAGTATATGGAAAAATAATTAAGCTGGAAACTGGTGAAACTTTAATATTAAACAATAATTTTGAATTACGGGATGAAAGTAAAAAAATTAGTGATTTTGGTGTGATGGGAACTAGTTTAAATATCAAAAAAATTATAAATAATTTTTTGTTCACATTTTTAATAATTTTTATTTTGATAGAATACGAATACTACAATTTTCCATTTGAAGAAAAAGAAAAAATAGTATCCAAATTAATGCTAAATGAAAAAAATACTCTAACAATAAAAAAATCCGTTTTTTCAATCCTCAGAACAATAAAACTGCTAATGTTCCCAATAGCCTTGATTCAAACGCTACTAATAAGAGATTTTATCTTCAGTCTATTTTTTGACAAAAATCTAAAAAAAGGCTACGACATAATAAACGTCCTCGTATCCTATTTTTCAAAATCCTACTTGCTGATTTTTATAATACTCCTGCTCCCAATACTCACAGAATTATTTAATATTCTAAAATTAATTAAACGCTACATAATATTAAATAAAATAGACAGATTTTCTTACGTAAAGAAAAAAAGAAATTATTCTCGAACAATGATTTATAATATAAGAAAAAATAACAGCTATCTAAACTCTTTTATAAACAGAACTTCTAAAAAAAAGTAATTCTACTAAAAATTTTGCTATATTAAAATCTAAACCCAATTGTATAAATAATATACAAAATATAATTTGAAAATACAAATAAAATAAAGAAAGGAGAGCAACTATGAATAAGTTTTTTAAATTATTATTGTTATCTGCTTTTATAATTGCTATTGGTCTATTTTATAAAAATCATTTAAAAAAAGTAAGAATAAATGTGTCGGATTGTCCAAATAATCGCTATATGGCAAATAGAAAAGAATATTATGAAAAAAATTATAAGATTTTTAAAGAAAGGCAAATAAAATTTTATATAGATGACAAAAACGAAAAAATGCGAGAAATTGCTAATCAAGATGAATTTTTTACTTCATTAAGAGAAGCTACAGATTATGCTTATGAAATAGTTGGAAAAAAATGGTTTTATACAAAAAGAAAATTATTTGGGATAGCATTTGGAATTGATAAGGAAGCAAAAACAAAATATATTTCAGTACCAGAAAAAGAAAAGAAAAATATATTAAAAAATATAGACAAGTATCCTGAAAAGAATATAGAAAATAGATGTGTGCTAGTAGAAGTGCTAAAAGGTAATTATTAAGAATATTAGAATAAAAATAAAAACAACTTTAAATTTTAAATATTTTTAAAAGTAAAAATGAAGTATTAAAATTAAAAAAGGAGATGAAAATGTCAGAATATAGAACAGTATCTGCTGCAGCAATATTAGGAACATACGAAGATTTTTTAGAATTATTTGAAAAAGGATATGAAGATAAAGAAAGTGTCTTGAAAAGTAATGTTTTATATGATGCCTTAAGAAATAATAATAACGAAGCACGTTATAAAATAGCAAAATTTTTAATAAATAAAGGAGCTAATATTAAAAGTATAACAAAGGAAGGGACCACTTTGTTTTTTCCCTTATTTCAACGTGGAGGAGACGATATAACTGGAACAACAGAATTATGCAAAATTTTTTTAGAAAAAGGAGCAGACATAACAGCATTATACAAACCGTACAAAATTGTAGTTTTTAAAAATATTTTTAATTATTTTACTGATGAAAACGAGATGATTCCACTATATAAATTAATCTTTTCTCAACCAGGATTACAATTATTAACAAAAGATAAATGGGGATTAACAGCTTTAGAATTTGTTAAAAGGTGTCAGAAACCAATAGCATTAAAAATGATGAAAGATTATATAAAAACATATAACCCAAAAGAAGACAGTTAGAATTTTTAGATAACCGTTGTTGTAAAAGACAGCGGTTATTTTTCAGGATTAGTACATAGCACTTTCGCCATCCTTTTTAATATGCTACTAGTTAAATATGTTAAAATAATTATTATTGTGAAATAAAGGGAAATAGCGACTCATTTCCCTTGCTTATATCATATAAAAAGAAAAAACATAAAATTATGAAAAACATTTATTAATAATAAGCAGTTTTTCAAAATTTGAATAAAAATCCCTTATACGAATACTTAAAAATTAGATTTGATTTTTTTTACAAGGCTATCAAACTAATTATTATAAAATTTTATTACTATTTTTTAAATAGGGTTTAGTATAAATAAGTTACTTTATTTCAATATTTAAAAATAGGCTGTGTCTGAAAACTTAAAATCTATATTATTTTTAATATTTTTTTGATTTTAGAAATTGTACAAAGCACCATAAAATCAGTATTTATTATTTCTAATTTTAGAAAAATTTGTTAAAAATTCATTATTTTAAGAGTTTTTAGACATGTCCTAATTTAAATTCTAAATTTTAATCCTATAATTAGTTTAACAAACAAAAATTACATTTTAATTTCTTGTTAAAAATATTTTTAATAAATTAATTATTTAAATCAAGGTTAGTATCAAGTATACTAAATACACTCTGTTTCAATACTTTCCAAAAATCCTGAATTCATATTAAATTTTTATGTTAAGTACGTGTATTCCAAAACTTCATTCTTCTTTTCCCCCTTTACTTTTATCATCAAACACATTTTATTATCCAAAATCTTCATTTCTCCATAATATAAATCAGGACTGCACAAATATTCTTTCTTCATCATAAATTCCCCATCACAAAATAAAAACTCAAATATCTTCTCATAATCCCCATTTCTAAACCTATAAAATCCAATATAATCTTTCTTAAACTTCCATAATTTTCTATCATTATACCGAATATCATTATCCAGAATAATTTCTTCAATAAAATACAACCTATCTCCTTCTTCTCTAATCACAACATTCCCTTTGCCAACATAATTCCAACCTGTCGAAGACCCTTCCAAACTCTTTGCTTTAAAAGATATCCTACTAACATTTCTCATAATTTCATAAATATCCATAATCCTATCCATACTATTTCTCCCGTAATTTCAAACATCTTCCAATATATTTATTACAGTATATCAAAAATAAAGTACAAAATAAAGAAAACAAATACTATTTATCCATTTTTATAACAAAAGTTATCACCTTACAACCATTAAATACTCTCTAAAATTTATGTATAAAATAAACAAATTTATTTTGCAACTACCTAGTACTATTCCCGTCCTCTTAATAGAAAATATTTAACAAATTTTAAATTACATACTATTTAACTTCTTGCTCATAATATGATTTCTATAATAAAACTCTCAAATTTGAAACCCCATTAAAAAGCATAAGTTTACTTTTCTGAAAATAAAAAAAGCCGAATAGAAATTCGGCTGATTTTTTTGTATAATATATTTATGATAAACATTACACAAAATAAACTGAAATATATTTTCAGTAACAACAATATTTTACTAGATTCCTTAAAATTTTGCAAGAAAAATAATATTGGCGACAGTCACCTTGAACATATTAAACTTTCCTTTGATAAATTTCTTGCCTGCAGGGATATTTCAAAAGGTTTTGTCAAGTTCAAATGTCCTCACTGTCCTGTTACACACCTGTTCCCTATTACTTGTAAGTCTAAGCTCTGTCCTTCTTGTGGTTACAAGTACTCTAGGACATGGACTGAAAATATTCAAAAACATATTCTCAATATTGAGCACCGACATGTCCTTTTTACTGTCCCTCAAGAATGCAGAAAGTTCTTCTTTTACGACAGATCTCTTCTGTCAAAACTTTCTGCCGCTGTTAACCAGGTATTCAAGTTCATCTTTCACAATATCAGCAGGAAAAGAAAAAG
>NZ_AXVL01000023.1 GCF_000482505.1 Leptotrichia trevisanii DSM 22070 | reverse complement strand
TTGAATATTTTCAGTCCATGTCCTAGAGTACTTGTAACCACAAGAAGGACAGAGCTTAGACTTACAAGTAATAGGGAACAGGTGTGTAACGGGACAGTGAGGACATTTGAACTTGACAAAACCTTTTGAAATATCCCTGCAGGCAAGAAATTTATCAATGGAAAGTTTAATATGTTCAAGGTGACTGTCGCCAATATTATTTTTCTTGCAAAATTTTAAGGAATCTAGTAAAATATTGTTGTTACTGAAAATATATTTCAGTTTATTTTGTGTAATGTTTATCATAAATATATTATACAAAAAAATCAGCCGAATTTCTATTCGGCTTTTTTTATGATATAATATTCTGTCGATTAAGATCCGCAAACTTAAACGACAACAAAGCATATAGATTGGGGGTGGTCAAGATGATTAATCAAGACTGGACTGTTTTATTGGCTATAATCATTTTTTTCTTGATTTTTAGCCGTCAAAGATAGTCGGCTTGAATTAATCTCCTCCTACCTTTGCCCACTGGTTATTTATAACTGGTGGGTTTTGTTTTTAATTTTTTAATAGGTAAGAAAATATTGGAAATTGTTGATAAAATAAATATGACATTTATTAAAGTTAAAATTTAAATATTGACAATTTTGGAAAATTATATTAAAATAAATTGTAATGATTACAAAATTAAATAAATTATTATAAAATAAATAAAAATTAAATTCGGAGGTATGGAAAATGGGTTTTAGCTTGAATCTTGGTGCTTTAGATGAAGGGAAATTAGTAAAAATTGATGAGAATAAACTTTATGATGTGACTGTAGTTGGATCTGGGCCTGCGGCTGTTTCTGCGGCGATTTATGCGGCTAGAAAAGGGCTTAATGTAGCAATGGTTGGAGTGAAGATTGGTGGACAGGTTCTTGATACGAATGAAATTGAGAATATTATTGGGACTGTTTCAACAACTGGAGCTAAATTTGCTGAAACATTGGAAAAACATTTAAAAGAACATAAAATTGCGTTTAAAGAAGGGCATTTGGTAAAAGAGATTAAGGAAGATGGAAAAGATAAGATTTTGGTAACTGATGATGGAAAAAGTTATAAGACAAAAACAGTTATTGTAGCAACTGGAGCAAAACCTAGAAGCTTGAATATTCCTGGAGAAGCTGAATATGTTGGTAAAGGAGTGCATTACTGTTCGACTTGTGATGGGCCTTTTTATAAAGGGCTGGATGTGGCTGTAATTGGTGGGGGAAATTCGGGTGTGGAAGCAGCACTTGACTTGTCTGGAATTGCAAAATCGGTTACATTAATTGAATTTATGCCAGAATTAAAGGCAGATAAAGTTTTACAGGAAAAATTGGCTGAACAGTCAAATATAAAAATAATCTTAAATTCTGCAACAACTAAAGTGAATGGAAGCGAATTTGTGGAAAGCATTGTTTACAAAAATAGAGAAAATAATGAAGAAAGAACGTTAAATGTGGAAGGAATGTTTGTGGAAGTAGGATTGTCGCCTAGAAGTGAAGTTGTAAAAGATTTGGTTGAAACAAATAAAATTTGGGAAATTGTAATTAATCCCGAAAATAATTCAACTTCTGTAGCTGGAATCTTTGCCGCTGGAGATGTTACAAACATCAGACAAAAACAAATAATTATCGCAATGGGGGAAGGTGCAAAAGCGGCACTTGGAGCATTCGAGTATTTGATTACAAAATATTAAAATAAATTTATTTTTTCATATTACTATGTTTTTTCTTTTTTATTTTAGTAGGATTGTTCATTGCCGCAAATCCTACAACTTATGGTTAGTCTATGTTTAAAAAATGAAAATTATATTTTAATTATTTGAAAATATTAGGTTTGTATCTTTTATTAGAAAAGTTTATAATAAATTCGTTATTTAAATGGGGGTTAGTATTAGTTTTGATAAGATATTAATATAGAAATGGAGGGATATTAACAATCTCTCTATTTTTTTGAAATTTAATAAATAAAAAAATTGACATTTGGTACATAGTTAGGTACAATAGATAGGTAAGTTAAACTAACTTTACTATAAAATTAGAATATTTAAAATATTCATAAAAAGGAGAATGAATGAATAACAATTTAAAGCAGGCTAAAAAAGATTTAAAAGCCTTTGCAAAGAAAACTAAAGATATAAAGTATTCTGAATCACTGTTGTTTTCGTATTTGATGACAGGGATGGTAACGTTTTCTGTGGGAATGAACACATCTTCTGACGTACTTTATGAAAAAACAAATAAAGAGTTAATAATGTCAGCAGACAGATCACGTGCTGCAATTAAGAAAACGAGAAAAGAAAATGAAGAAACACTGGAAGAATTGAATTTGGAACTGGTTCAGTTAATGGAGCAGGGGGATCACGTTGTAAAATCACCTTGGAGTAACTGGCAATATGGAATTAATTTTTATTATAGTGAATGGAATGGAGTTTATAAAGGGCGTGGGGATAAACAGGCAAAATACTATTATAATACGTTATTCCAAAGGCCTAATTGGAAAGTTAGAAACGCATTGGATCCAGCAACTGAAAATAATGCAAAAGGAGCTCCAATCACGCCAGGGAATGATTCTTTGGCAAATTGGAGAAGCAGAGGATTAATGACAGGAAGAGCAGGCATTGAAAAAAATACATCTGTCTGGTCTTCTGTAAATAACAGAGATTTTTGGGGATTTGTAAGTCCATTAAAAATTCAGGAACCGATAAATGAAGTGGAAATCTTGGCACATATTTCACCAAAAGAAGTAACAAAACAAGTAACCCCTCTACAAATTTCAGAACCCGTAATAAACGATGTATCAGCACCTGTAATAAATCCACAAGTGAATGAGCCATCGCAACCACCAAAAATAAATTTACCAAAAAGGCCGAATTTAGCAATTCCAGGAGAGCCTGAGTTAAACATAAATCCGAGTATTAATACGTTGCAGGTTAATAAAGTGGGAAATATAACTGTAAATCCAGGAGAAGTGAAACCAGTTGATTTTATGCTATCACCTAGTGGTTTAAGTGAGAAATATAATTTTCATAGGGATAGTCAAAATCAATATAATATAAATAATACCACAGTAACTGTAACTAAAGATTCTACATATCATGGAAAAGATTATATTTCAACTTGGGGGAGAGTAAAAGGTTTGGATGGTGTAGATACAAGTGTAAATGTAAATGGAGAAGATACTAGAGCTTTTATGATAGATGAAGGGATTAGAGATGATGATACTGAAATAAAACCATTTAGATATACAGGAACTATAAACTTAAATAAATCTAAAAATGTGGGAATAGATGTACAAGGTACACATACAGATTATAGTGTAAACAGTGCTGTAAATCCTGGATATAGCTCTGTATCAAGTGTAGCAAATATAAAAGTTATTAACCAAGGAACTATAATAGGAAATAGCGGTGCTGGAATAAAAAATCAAGTTGCATTTGGATTTAATAATTTTGATACTTCCAGTAATAATACAAGAACGCAAATGATAAACGATGGAGGAACTATCACACTAAATGCTCCTGAAAGTGCAGGTATTCAATTACGTCCTGAAGATCCAGAATCATCAGGTAATTCAAGTGAAAAACAAGGATTAAATATGATGACTGGAGAAAATAGTGGAACAATTACTTTAAATGGTTCTGGAAGTTTTGGAATTTTAACAGTTAAAAATAAAAATTTAACAGTATATGAAACAAATCCTAACTCTAAAGCCTTAGCTAATTCAAGAAATTACAGCAGTGAGTATAAAATAACTTCATTAGAAGGTGGACAGATTGCAAGTAGGGCTCAAAAAGAATATATGAGCAAAATAGAAAATAGTGGAACCATAACTATGACTGGAGATAATTCAGTTGGTGTCGGATTACTTAATTCTATTCAATCTGTTGTAGTTAATGGAAATGTAAATATTAAAAGTAAAGGTTCGGTTGGGGTTTATACGGAAGTTGCTACAAGGCCTGTGGAGGCTGGAAAATTTGATGATCACGCTTTAGAAAATACAACTGGAGGTATAGTTGGAACTAAAACAGTTGAAGTGGGAGCAAATGTAACGTTGGATAACTCTTCACAAGGAAGCTATGGATTAAGAAATGCAGCAAGTGAAATAAAATTTATAAATCCAGCAACTGGACAAAGCGAATCTCATAAAACAAGTGGTAGTATTACTTTAAAAAGTGGTGGAAAAGTAAATGTTGGTGGAAAGAACAATTACGGAGTTGTTGCTAATGGTGAAAAATATGATAAATATGTAAAGGAAAGTGCAGGAGCTTATCCGGTAGCAAAAAATAAAGAAAAAGGAACACTTGTAAATCTTGAAACTGGAGAAAAAACTGTAGGTGATGTAGATGTAGTTGGAAAAGTAGTAATTGATGAAGGGGCAGAAGTTAAAGTTACAGGTGAGCAGTCGATTGGGTATGCGTTGTTATCTGGGGAAGGTAGCAATGCAGGAACTATTTCAGTAGAAGGAAATGCAAAAAATAATGTAAATCCTGCAAATTTTGAGGGAAGTATTGGATTTTATGGAAAAAAAGGGGCTTTCTTGAATACTGGAACTATTTCTGCCAGTGGGAAAGTGGCTCATGGTGTTGTAGTAAAAACATCGGATATGACATTTAATAATGCTGGGAAAATTACAGTAGATTCTCCTGCTACAGCAACAGGAAATATTGGGATATATTCAGATGGTGATGCCACTGTAAATATTGGAAAAGGTTCTACTTTGGAAATAAAGGATAATTCAGTTGGTTTGTATTCTGCGGTTGCTGGTAGATTTAATAATACATTTGTAAATAAAGGGCGAATGAATGTAAGTTTAGGTAAAAAATCAACATTTGCGTATTTAGATGGTGATTCAACTGATGTTACAGTTAATATGGGAAGTTTCCTTAATAATGGAATAAAAGGAATAAATTTGACTGCAATGGGGGAAAGTTCGAGCTTAGTTTATGCTAGAAACAAAGCAAAAGCTGTATTGAATGAAGATTTTGACATTACAAAAGGTGGTGCGAATTCTACGATTGCATTATTAGGTTCTGATGATTCGGAAGTAAGTGTTTCGAGCGGGAAAACATTGAAAACGAATACAAATGTAGCTTTGGCGGCTGTTGGAGGTTCAACTGCAACAAATGAGGGAAATATTATATCAACTAGAGAACCAGTGGCTGCAACGGATAAAGGCGGAATTGGAATATATGCGGCTGATAACAATAGTAAGGCGATTAATGCAGGAAATGCAGCTATTACAATGAAAGGTAAAGAAGCTGTTGGAATGTTTGGAAAAAATATTTCTAATTTTGAAAATAGCGGTACTATTACAATGGAAAAAGAAAAATCGGCTGGAATGTATGGGGAAATTGATGGAACAAATACTTTGAACATTGAAAATAAAAAAGATATTAATACAAAAGGAAAAGGTTCAGTTGGAATTTTTGCTAAAAACGGAACATCAGCAGCTAGTAACTTGAAAGTTAAAAATGAAGGTGGAACGATAACATTGGAAGGAGAAGAATCGATTGGGATTTATGCTCCAAAATCGACTGTTGAAAAAGTAGGAACTGTTACAATTGGGGATTCTGTGAATAAATCTGTCGGTGTTTATGTTTCAAAAGGTGGAAAAGTGAGCGATACTTCTACTGGAACGATTAATTTGGGGACATCGGGAGCTAATATTGCTTATTATGTTAAAAATAAGGATACTTCTCTGGAAGGAGCCAATATTGGAACTGTATCAGGTTATGGAGTTGGAGTATATCTGGAAGGAGATACAAAAGTTTCTGGAGATACTGCAAAATTGACTGGAACTTCACCTAAACTTGATTTTACAACTGGAAGTACAAAAGGAAACGGTATAGTTGGACTTTATTTAAAAGGTACGACTGATATTTCAGCATACAGTAATGATATTAAAGTCGGAGATACAGTAGAGGGAGCAAATCCTAAATATGCAATAGGAATTTATGCTGATGGACAAGGTACAACAGATTCACCTGCAACAGTATACGACATTGCTGCAAATGTTACTGCCGGTAAAAAGGGAGTTGGAATTTTTGTAGATAACAAAAGTAATATAAAATATACTGGTAATATGAACATGGGCGAAGAAGGTACAGGATTTTTCATTGCTGAAAATGGAAAAGTGGAATTGACAAATAATACTATTTCCATGAATGGTGGAGTTGTTGCCTATGCTGCTGAAAATTCTGAATTTAATGGAGGAACATCTACTATTGAAATGACTAAATCAGGAATTGGGGTATTTGGTAAAAAAGGTTCCAAAGTTAATGTGGATAGCTGGACTTTTAACAATCACGGAAATGAAGCCGAAGAAGTGAGATTGGAAGAAGGACAGTCTGTAATTTCTGGTGATAAGGATTTAAAACCTAAAATGGTGTTAAGTCATGTAATAAATGGAGAAACTTATTTAACGGCTGGAAAAACTGTAAAATCAGTAGCGGATGGTGCAATTCAGCCTGAACAGAATATTGGACTTATGGCAGAAGGGATGAAAAATCCAACAGCTCCAGGCACACTTACTTGGAAGAATGTTAATTTTGAAATAGAAAATTATGGAACACTTGATTTATCGGCAGCAAAAAAATCAACTGGAATTTATGCAAACTCGGCAAGAGTTCTGAATGATGGAGAAATTAAAGTTGGGGAAAATTCAACTGGAATTTATGGATTCTATGATGCAAATACGAGAAAATTTGATGGAGTTACTTTGAATAAAGTGGAAGTGGAAACAACTGCCAACTCAAAAATAAGTTTGAATAAAAATTCAGTTGGAATGTATCTTAAAGATGCTGAAAAAGTTACTAATCTTGGTGGAAGCATCGAAAGTGCCGCTGGTTCAGAAAAAAATGTTGGTATTTATACAACAAATGCTGATAAGAAGTTAGTAATGGATAGCAAGGCGAATATCACATTGGGAGATGGCTCGGTTGGAATTTACAGCAAAGGTAAGGGGACTGTGGCAGGTGATAGAAACATAGTAACAAATACAGGAAATATAACTGTCGAGAAAAAATTAACCGGTTCTCCATCAGTTGGAATTTACGCAGAAAATACAAACTTGGAAAATGATTCAAACGTTACTGTCGGAGAAGACGGAATCGCATTTTATGGTAAGCATGCCAATATTACTGCAAAAGGGATTGCTAATTTCAATAATAAGGGAGTATTGGCTTATCTGGAAAGTTCTGAATTTACTTCATATTTAGGAAATTTAGGTGCTACTCAAAATACGATGCTTTATTTGAAGGACAGTAAGGCTAATCTGGCTGGAGCAGGAACGAAAGTGGATATGACTGTGGCAGATGACTATACTGGAGCATATGTTGAAGGGAATTCTGAAATAAGTGGATTAAAGACAGTTCGTCTAGGTAGAAATTCCAATGGATTCTATTTGAAAAATGCTATTTTTACAATGACGGCTGAGGAAATTTTAAGCACAAGGGAAAATGCAAGAGGAATTTTGGCTATGAATACAGATTTAACAAATAATAGTAAAATTTCTTTAAGCGGAAATAATTCTATCGGAATTTATTCTAATGCAACATCACCCAAAAATATAATTAATAATGCACCTATGACATTATCAGGATCAAAAACTCTAGGAGTATTTTTAAAAGGAGATCAGACATTTACGAATAACGCCGATTTAACATTGGGAGATTCTGCAAATTCACTTGAGCCAACAATTGGAGTTTATACGACTGAAGGGCTTTCTACAATCAATCATAACAGCGGAAATATTGAAGTTGGGAAAAAATCGCTTGGAATATACTCGGTAAATGATTCAGGCGTGTCTATAAATGGTGGAAAAATTCATGTAAAAGATGAAGCAATTGGAATTTATAAAAAAGGTGGAACGGTAACAGTCAATGGTGAACTTGCTGTGGATAGCCACGTTTCAACAGTTAAAGATACAGAGCCGGTAGCGGTATACGGAGTTAATGGGACAACTGTAAATGATTATGCTTCAAAAGTTTCAATTGGAGAAAAATCATATGGATTTATTTTAAGTAACAGTGATCCATCAAAAGTAAATACGTACACTAATACAAATGCCGGTACAGTAAGTCTTGCCAGCGACAGCACATATTTATATTCGACAGGAAGGGCAAATGTTGTTAATAACCGTAGCATTAATTCAAATAATGCCGATCATTTAATAGGATTTTACATAAAAGGCAATAACAGCGGAAGAGGAAATTTTGTAAATAATGGAATACTTGATTTTTCAACTGGAAAGGGGAACATTGGAATTTATGCACCTAATTCAGTGGCAGTAAACTCAGGTACTGGAAAAATTATGGTAGGAGCAACAGATGATAGAGATTCTGCCGGAAATCTATATTCTGATTTTTCAAAAGTTGTTTATGGAATTGGAATGGCTGCTGATAATGGTGGAAGTATAAAAAATGATGGGGAAATAAGACTATATGGAAATAAATCCATCGGAATGTATGGTTCAGGCAATGGTACAGTTGTAGAAAATAACGGAAAAATACTGTTAGATGGAAGCCGTGCGACAGATACTAATAAAATTCAGGGAATGACAGGAGTTTATGTGGATAATGGTGCCAAATTTGTTAATAGAGGTACAATACAGACTACAGACTCTTATGCAGGAAGAGATGGTAAAGTAAATCCAAATGTCAGCGGACTTACTGGAGTAGCTGTTATGAACGGTTCTACATTGATTAATGAGGCAAGCGGAAAAATACTGATAGATGCAGATAATAGTTATGGAGTCATCATTCGTGGAAAAGTAAATTCTGATGGAACTGTAAATTATGCAGTTATTAAAAACTATGGAGAAATAAAAGTTCGTGGTACAGGAACTTATGGAATCAGCTGGAAAGATGTAACGCCAGAACAGATAAAGGAATTGGAAAATCAAATTAACAGTAAACTTACTTCGGATCCACAAGGACAGGAATTAAGAGGATCAACAGGAACAGATAAAGGTATCGGTGGAGTAAATATTGCAATAAAAGACGGAAAACCTGTGTTTATGAGAAATGGGGTTCCTGTATCGGATAGTGAAGTTGAGCAGATAAGTAAAATTATTGGAAAAGGTTCTAATTTAGGTTTATCTGATATAGGTTTCTACATAGATACTCTAGGTAGAACAAAACCAATAAATATTGATGGAGCAGTTCCTCCAATAAACAGTCAGTTAATCATAGGAACTGAATATTCTGAACGTACAAACTCAAAATATTGGTTTGTAAAAGACGATGTAATAAAGCCGTTCCTGAATCAAGTTCAAGGAAGTAATTATAAATTAAAATCTATTGCGGGTTCTTTAACTTGGATGGCAACACCAGTATTAGACTCTAATGATCAAATAGTTGGAGTAGCAATGGCAAAAATACCATATACTTCATTTACAACAAAATCTGATAATGCTTATAATTTCTTGGATGGGCTGGAACAAAGATATGATAAAAATACTCTTAATTCAAGGGAAAAACAAGTATTTAACAAGTTAAACAGCATTGGTAAAAATGAACAGGTATTATTTTATCAGGCAATTGACGAAATGATGGGACATCAATATGGAAATACTCAGCAAAGAATTAATTCAACAGGAAATATACTTGATAAGGAATTCTCATATTTAAGAAATGAATGGAGAAACCCTACTAAGCAAAACAATAAAATTAAAGTTTTTGGTTCAAAAGATGAATATAGAACTGATACAGCTGGAATCATTGATTATACAAGTAATTCCTATGGTGTGGCATATGTTCACGAAGATGAAAAAATTAAACTTGGAAATTCAAGCGGATGGTACACAGGAATTGTAACAAATAGATTCAAATTTAAAGATATTGGTAAATCAATAGAAAATCAAAATATGATAAAGGCAGGTATCTTTAAAACAATGGCACCAGCTAATGATCATAATGGTTCATTGAGATGGACAATCGCAGGAGATGTATTTGCTGGAATTAATAATATGAAACGTAGATATTTGGTGGTAGATGACATATTCGAGGCAAAATCAGATTATCATTCTTATGGAGCTGCACTAAAAACAAATTTAAGCTATGATATCAGAATGAGTGAAAGAACACACTTACGTCCTTATGGAGCATTAAAAATGGAATACGGAAGATTTAATGACATAAAAGAGGACAGAGGACAGGTAAGACTTGAAGTTGATGGAAACAACTATTATTCAATAAAACCTGAAGTTGGAATAGAATTTAAGTATGTTCAGCCAGTAGCAGAAAAGGCAAACTTCTCAGTAGGATTGGCAGCCGCTTATGAAAATGAACTAGGAAAAGTTGGAGATACTAATAACAGAGGAAGAGTGGGATATACAACAGCAAACTGGTTTGGTATAAGAGGTGAAAAAGACGATAGACATGGAAATGGTAAATTTGACTTGAATATTGGCTTAGATAATACAAAATTTGGAATAACTGTAAATGGCGGATATGACACTAAAGGTAAGAATGCAAGAGGTGGAATCGGATTTAGAGTCATTTACTAACAATAAAAATATTTAAAATTTTTTCAACCCCTTTAAAATTAAATAAAAAATTGGGGTTTGAGTATATTTTAAGTAAAAAAATCATAAGTAGATAAAAAGGAAGTTATATCACTATAGATAATAGCTTCTTTTTTAGGTTAATTGAGAAATGTATTTAAAGAAAATAATAAAAAAATACTCCAATTAATTAAAATTAGAGTATTTATAATTATAAGAAAATCGATATTTTAGTTGGAAAGTCCGAAAGTAATCATTTTGAAAAACTCTTCATTTTCATCACTTATTACCCAGTCTTTACCATTTTTCACATATTTTACATCCAATGTTTTTTCTGAATATTTTAAGTCTTTACTGTTAAATTTTTCGTTAAAGAATTCTTTTCCGACTTGCATAACTTCCTTTTGTAGATCTTCATTGTTTTTTGGCATAGATTTAGACATTTTTTCAGAAAGCCTAGTTTGAAGTTCACCGACATATGAAGTTAAATTAGGGGCTTTTACAGTAACATTTATTGTAGCAGCGTTTCCTTTTGACTCAACTTTATTAACTTTATAAGTTATTTTTTTCATTCCTTCGCCATATACTTTACTGAAGTTTTCTAAAATTACATTAATATTTCCTTCAGCCTTACCAAATTTTGACATATCTCCTGATTGGATTATTTTCATTTTTTCCTCAAAATCCTTTTGTGCAGGATGAGTTCCACAGCTTACTACAAATAAAAGTATGCTTAATAAAATTAAAATTTTTGCCTTCATAAATTTCTCCTTCAATTTTTTCTAAATTATACTATAGTTGCATAATTTTATAGACAGTATTTCATTAGATTTGTATTATTTAAGACTATTTAAAAGCGTTGTTGCAAAAGTAAAGTAAATAACAAGTGTTACAGCATCTGAAATTGTTGTTATCAGAGGAGTTGCCATAACAGCTGGATCGGCTTTTACGATTTTTGCTCCTAGTGGCAGTAATGCTCCTACCAGCTTTGAAATTATTATTGTGAATACAAGGGTTAATGAAACAATAAGGGCGATTGTCGGATCAGTTTTTTCCAGTGTAATCAATCTTATAAAATTTAAGACTGATAAGACAATGGAAACCATTGTACCAATAAAAAATTCTTTTTTTATAACTTTGAAAGCATCCTTTGGAGAAATTTCACCTAGTGCTAAGGAACGAATTACAACTGTTGATGATTGGGAACCGACGTTTCCTCCACTTGACATCAGCATTGGGATGAAAGCTGTCAAAATGATGGATTTAGCCAGCACTTTTTCATAACCCTGAATAATATTTCCAGAAATTGTATCAGAAATCATAAGTACGGCAAGCCATCCAATTCTCTGTTTTGCCATTGTAAAGACATTTGTCTTTAAGTAGGAGTCATCAGTGGGAGAAGTAATCCCTGCCATTTTATGAAAATCTTCCGTAACTTCCTGATCCACTACATCCATCACATCATCTACTGTAATTATTCCTAAAATTCTATTTTCGTGATCAACAACGGGCATAACGATAAAATCATATTTTTTGAACAAATCAGCTACAATTTCCTGATCGTCGTTCGTATTGACACTTACAAAGTTTTTGTTCATAATATCTTCAATTTCGGTACTATCCTTTTTGGCGATTAATTCCTTGAGTGAAAGCACCCCTTCTAATTTTCCATTTTTTTCTGTAACGTAACAAGTATAGATATTTTCCTTATCTTTTCCAGTTTTTCTAATTTCTTCGATAGCTTCCGATACTTTCATATTTTTTTGTAAATCCACATACTCAGTTGTCATAATACTTCCAGCTGAATTATCAGGATATTTTAACAACTGATTTATCAGATGTCTATCTTTTTTGTCAGTATTTTTCAATATTTTTTTTACAATATTTGAAGGCATTTCTTCAATAATATCGACAATATCGTCAAAGTACAGCTCATCAAAAATTTCACGTGTTTCAATATCTGTTGAAGCGTGAATAATCATTTCCTGATGTTCCGAGTCCAAATATGGAAATACATCTGCCGCCTTATCTTTTTTCAGCAGTCTAAAAATCATTATTACAAGTTCAGGCAACTTAAACTGATTTAATACATCAGAAATTTCGACTGCATTCAATTCATTTAATTCACTTTTTATTTCAAAATATTTTTTTTCTTTTAAAAGAGTTTCAATTAGTTCTTTCATCATTCCCTCCCTACTTTATAATATTACTCAAAAATATAGTTGCAAATTTAAAATAGATAGAAAGAGTCAAAGCATCTAAAATTGTAGTTATTAGAGGCCCTGCCATAATTGCGGGATCCATTTTAAATGTTTTTGCAACAACAGGTAAAAATGCACCTATTATTTTGGAAATCATAACTACGAAAATAAGGGTAATCGAAACAGTCAAAGCAACATTTAAAGGCGTTTTTGTCAAAGTTATAAGCCGTAAATAATTAATTCCCGCCAGAACGACTGCCACGATAAATGAAATAGAAAATTCTTTTTTTAATATTTTAAAAGTATCTTTTGGATTTACCTCACCTAGTGCCAAGGCACGGATAACAATTGTAGAAGATTGAGCTCCTGCATTTCCTCCAGTATCCATTAGCATTGGGATGAATGAAGATAAAATAACTACCGATTGTAGCACATCTTCATAACTTTTTATAATTCTTCCTGTAAAAGTTGCAGAAATCATAAGTACAACAAGCCAGCTGATTCTCTGTCTTGCCATAGTAAAAGCACTTGTCTTTAGGTAAGATTCTTCAACTGGTGAAATTCCCGCCATTTTGTGGAAATCCTCTGTCGCTTCCTGTTCTACAACGTCCATTATATCGTCAATTGTAATTATCCCAAGAAGCCTGTTCTCTATATCTGTAACTGGAAGCACAATCAAATTATACTTTTTAATTATTTCAGCAACATGTTCCTGATCGTCATTTGTGTGAACGCTTACAAAATTACGGTTCATTATATTTTTCACAACCGTGTCATCTTCATTTGTAATTAATTCCTTTAGTGAAATAACACCTTCCAGCTTTCTGTCCTCACTAATGACATAACAAGTATAGACATTTTCCATATCTTCCACAGTGTTCCTGATTTTAGCGATTGCCTGGGATACCTTCATATCCTTTTTCAAATCCATATATTCAGTTGTCATAATGCTTCCGGCTGAATTGTCAGGATACTTCAGCAAAAGATTTATTGTATGCCTGTCTTTAGCATCAGTATTTTTTAAAATCTTTTTTACTACATTTGATGGCATTTCCTCAATAATATCGACAATATCATCAAAATAAAGCTCATCAAATATATTTTTCGTTTCCACATCAGTCATAGTGTTAATAATCATTTCCTGATGCTCTGTATCCAGATATGAAAATACATCCGCTGCCCTATTTTTGGAAAGCAGCCTAAAAATCATTATTAATTCCGAAGCCTCAAACTGATTTAGCAGTTCCGAAACTTCAATGGTATTTAAGTCATTTAAATATTTTCTAATTTCAAAATATTTTTTTTCATTTATAAGTGTTTGAAT
Source organism: Leptotrichia trevisanii DSM 22070 (assembly GCF_000482505.1). Classification (NCBI taxonomy): domain Bacteria; kingdom Fusobacteriati; phylum Fusobacteriota; class Fusobacteriia; order Fusobacteriales; family Leptotrichiaceae; genus Leptotrichia; species Leptotrichia trevisanii. The sequence continues at coordinate 46,747 of NZ_AXVL01000023.1, read as the reverse complement.
AGTGTTATTTTCCACTGTTATCTCCTTCCTCTTGTACTTTTTTTATGCAATTTCAAAATAAGAAGAATAACAGTAACGAAGAGATTCCCCCTTATCCATTGCATATATTTGTAAAATCTAAATTATTCAGTTTCTTACTCGGGACTTCCTCGTTCAAAACATTCACCTCCACAAAGTATAAAATTAACATAAATAAAAAATTTATTTCAAAGTTAAAACACCTTTATAATACCTAACTTAAAAATAACTTTATGTCCATAAAATTTTATCAGACAAAGCAGTTATTGTCAATAAATTTCTTAGAATAGACTTTTTAAAATTTGTGTAAAAATATTTTGAATATACTTAAAATTAATAAGGTTTTCTCATTTTTCTTTAATGTTAAGGTATTATAATTGAATTAAATCAAATCAATGTCAAATCAAATTATAACAGGAGTTGGTTAAAATGAAAAGAAAAATTAAAAATATGTATGTTTGTACTTTACTATTGGTTTTATTAAGCTGTGGAAGCGGTGGCTCAAAATCAGGCGGTTCATCAACATCACCAACACCAAGCCGTCCAAAGCCATCAACGCCACCTACACCATTAATACCATCAGAGCCGATAATAGGCAATAATGATGTTTATTATGATAATGCTATTGTAATTAGAGAAAAGTATTTTCAGTATTTGCCTGAAAATCCCAACAGAATAAATAATTCTATAACATCAGATGCAGTGAAAAAAATTCCAAGTACAGCTGGAACACCAATAACAAAACAGGATTATGAGGTTTCAGCGGGAGTTCCTATGAGCAGAAAAATATTTGTGCATAATTCCGGGACAGCGCAGCAAGTTACAGATTTTAGTTCAGATTTAGCTGACTCAAACAGCTATAGAGCGGCAATCGGCGCAGAGTTAATGGATGAATACATTGCAAGGGTAAATTCATATGTAGGAGATAATTTATATATCTGGCCAGCAGGTGACGCTAAGGGGAACAAGAATCCATCGCTTCAGGGAGGATTGCCATATTTTGAAAATAGTTTAGAAAAATCCTGGATAAATGTTGTTGCACTTGCAAATAAACCAGGAACAACAGGATTGGAATGGAAGAATCTGGAACCGCTTTCAAATGCGGGAGTGGCGAAATCTTGGACAATAACGGCGGTAAGTGAGAATGGGACATCGGCTAAAGCGGCAGAAAATGTTGCAACAGTTGCAGGACAATTGTATGAAAAATTTCCTGGAATGAAAATGGAAATGATTAGACAAATAATACTTTCAACAGCTACTGACATTGGAGCAACGGGTACGGATGATATATTTGGAACAGGATTATTAAATGGTGCAAAAGCATTGGGAGGGCCAGTTTATATAAATGACAAAATTTTTGTTCCTGCTTTTACGACTTGGGAGTTTAGTAATTATATTCGAGGTGGCAGATTAGAAAAAGAAGGAGCTGGAAAATTAATTTTAAAAGGTGATGCTGGTTTTTATTCTTGGCAGAATACAGAGATTAATGGAGGAATACTTGATATTAGAGGACGCCATTCATCTGGTATTAAAATAGGAAGTGCTGGAACATTAATAACAAATTCAAATACAAAAATAGGAAAAGATGTAATTAATAAAGGAATACTTAAAAATGTTGGAAAAGGTGCTATTATAGAAGGAAATTACACAGCAGAATACGGTTCGGTAACAGAAGCTGAAATTGGAACGAAATTGATAGTAAAGGGAACTGTAAAAATTGATGGAAGAGAGAGAAATCAGACTTTGGGCAGCACTTTGAGAGTCCTGAATAATAATTATATTACAGCAGCGCCAACAACAGCGACAGTTATTGAAGCTGAAAAAGGAATAGAAGGAAAATTTGAAAAAGTGGAAACAGATGAACTGATTAATGGAAAAGTGGAAAATACTGAAAATTCAATTAAAGCTACAATTAGCAGAAAAAATGTGGAAGACTACGTTAATAATTTAAGTGATAGTGATGAAATGCAAAAAAATACAGCTAAAAATGTGGAAGTTTCCTTTAAGGAACTGGATAAAAAAATTGAAGAAGGAAATGCAGATGTTTCTAAGTTTGCTTTAAGTGCGGCAAAACTGCAAAAAAATTCATTATCTTCGAGTTCAAGTGCACTGGACAGTTTGTCAGGGCAAATTTATGCTTTAGCTCAGGCTTTGACATTTCAGCAGTCACAAACTGTAAATAAGGATTTGTCGAATAGACTTGTAATGCTTGGAACACTCGACAACGTTGGAGATAAGTTCGGATTGTGGATTTCTGGAATTGGCGCAAGTGGAAAGTTGAAACAAGACGGGTATGCCGAAGGAAAGACTAAAGTTTATGGCGGGCAAGTTGGAATTGATAAGAAATTTGGAGAAAGCTTGATTTTAGGAACGGTGTTGTCCTATTCAAAAGGAAATGTGAAATTTAATAGACATGGCGGGAAATCAGATTCAGACAATTTTGGAATTTCACTTTATGGAAGAGCTGGAAATAATGATAATCCATTGTATGTGCAAGGAAGAATTGGAATTGGTTTTGTAAACAGTGAAGTCAAAAGAGATATTATTTTGTCTGCAAATGATATTTCAAGAGCCAAAATTGAGCATAATGATAAAGTAATTTCAGGATACTTGGAAACAGGTTATGATGTTAAAAAAGGAGATTTTGTGTTTACACCATTTGTTGGAATTTCACACGATACAGTTCAAAGAGGTGCATTTAATGAAGAAAGTAGTCAATTTGGATTAAAAGCAGACAAAAAAACTTATAATCAGACAAGCGGGCTTGCTGGAATTAGAGTTAGCCAAAGTTTTAACTTTAAAAATGGCTCAAAAGCTACAGTGCAAGGATATGTAACTCATCAAAGAGCATTAAATAACGAAGATTTAAGTTTTGAAGCGTCATATTCGGGATTGCCAAATGCGAAATTTAAAGTGAAAGGAATTGGGCTTTCAAAAAATCAGACTTGGGTAGGAGCTGGAGTTTTAAATGAAGTTACGCCAAATTTTGCGTGGTACTTGAATTATGATGGAAAAATTGATAAAAAAGCAAGAAATAATGTGTTTACTACAGGAATTAGAGTAAATTTTTAACATTTTGCAAAGAAGCAAGAAATTTTAGGAGATGATTTTTTATGAAAAGAAAAAAAGTTCTTTTACTGGTTCTATTGGTATTTACAGTAATAACACAACAAGTGAAAGCCGATTTTTGGTCTAAATTAAGAGATGCTTTTATAGGCGGTAACAGTTACTCAAGTTCGAGTTCAAGCTCAAGAGATGAAAATATTGTAGATGGAAAAGTGATAAATCCGAAAGATAAAAGAGAATACAGATTAGTAGAAAAAATGAATGATGAAAAAGCATATTCGGAAAGTTTATATAGAAATTTTGAAAGTTCAACGAGCAAAACTTTTTATTATGAATGTACGATAAATTCAAGAGATTTTTTGTCAATAATAGGATTTAGAACATTTTATGGATACGCTAAATTTCCTGTGTATGAAATTGGTTCAGGAGTGGAAGAGTGTTATAAAAAGAGAGAAAATGAATATAAAAGAAAAGTTTCTGGAAGAAAAATTTATTTAGACGACAAATTAGCAAAATATATTTGGAAAAATGAAATTAATGTGCAAAAAATAGCGGTATATGATGCAAGATTGAATAATAAGGGTTACCCCTTGTTTAGTTCAGCAAATCCAAGAATTTTTATAAATGATAGACAGGTGTCCTATTAATCGAAAATAATAAATTAATAACTAGATTTGTGTTCTATGAAATGTTATAATTTAATAACAAAAAGTTGAAGGGAAAATAAATTATGAACATTAGAAAGGCAAAAATAGAAGATTTGGATGAGATAACGGCAATAGAAGCGACGTGTTTTCCAGCAAGTGAAGCTGCAACTAGGGAATCTTTTGAAGGAAGATTGGCTGTTTATCCTGATTATTTCTGGATTCTTGAAGATGAAGGAAAAGATGGAAATAAAAAAATTGTAAGTTTTGTGAATGGAATGGCAACAGATAGTCCAAATTTGTCAGATGAAATGTATGAAAATCCTAATTTACATAACGAAAAAGGAAATTGGCAAATAATTTTTGGAGTGAATACGCTGCCTGAATATAGAAAGAGAGGATATGCTGAAAAATTAATCAATGAGCTTATTTTTGAGGCAAAAAGTAAAGGCAGAAAAGGGGTAGTCTTAACTTGTAAAGATAAACTTGTTTCATATTATTCAAAATTTGGTTTTGAAAATGAAGGAGTTTCAGAGTCTGTTCATGGCGGTGCTGTCTGGTATGAAATGAGATTGAAATTTTAAATTTAATTTTTCAAAATTAATACTAAATCCCATTAAAATAACAAATTTATTATAAACTTTTTTAACAAAAGATAAAAAGTTAGTGTTTCCAAATAGTTAAATATAATTTTACTGTTATTAAACAAAATAATCTAATACTAAATCTTATTTAGAAAATAGAAATTATGTTAAGTTTTAATTTCTCGCTAAATAAAATTTAAGTATAAATAATAAAAAATGTAACTAACAATCAAGTTAATTACATTTTTTTATTTATTTAGATGAATTTAAATGAAATTAGTGTTTGTGTCCACAACCACAAGAATGTGAGTGCATATCGATTACCATACGTCCCTGAATTGTTCCTTCTTCCATTTCTTTAAAAATTTCAGGAGCTTCGTCGATATTTCTTGTTTGAACTACTGGAACAACCAATCCTTCTGCTCCAAATTGGAATGCTTCTCTTAAGTCTTCCCTTGTTCCAACAAGCGATCCGATTACTTCGATACCATCTAATACTGTTTTTACGATTGGCAAGTCCATAGTTTCTGATGGAAGTCCAACTGCAACAACTTTTCCAGCGGCTCTTACTGAATCAATACCTTGATTAAATGCAACTTTTGATACAGCAGTAACTACAGCAATATGAGCTCCAAGCCCACTTAATTCCTTAATTTTTGCAACAGGATCTTCTTTTGCACCATTTATTATATAGTCAGCTCCAACTTCTTTAGCAAGTGCTAATTTATCATCGTTTATATCAACAGCGATTACATGAGTATTAAATACTTTTTTAGCATATTGAACTGCCAAGTTTCCTAATCCTCCAGCACCGTAAATTACTACCCATTGTCCTGGTTGAGGTTTTCCAACTTTTATTGCCTTATAAGTTGTAACTCCTGCACAAGTGATACTGCTGGCTTGAGCTGGATCCAATTCTTCTGGAACTTTTACCGCATAATCAGCTGTAACGATACATTGTTCAGCCATTCCTCCATCAGCAGAATATCCTGCATTTATTACATCTCTACACAATGTTTCCTGTCCATTGATACAGTATTCACATTTTCCACATCCTTCAAAGAACCAGGCAATACTTACTCTATCTCCAGGTTTCAAAGATGTCACACCATCAGCAACTTCTCTTACAATTCCAATTCCTTCATGTCCCAAAACTCTTCCTGGAACTTTTCCAAAATCTCCATGAGCCACATGTAAATCAGTATGGCAAACACCGCAATATTCCACATCAACTAACGCTTCTCCCGCTTTTAACCCTCTTAATTCTTTTTCTACAACTTCTATTCCAGTTCCTTCTTTATTAACTACTACTGCTTTCATTATATTATTTCCTTTCTACATTTAAATTTTTATATTCCATTATGTGAATAACTGTTCACATAATAATGTATACCCCATAAAATTAAAAAAGTCAAATATTTTTTAATAATTTTTTTATAATTTGAGATAATCTTATGTAAGAAAATTGATTTTTGTTAATTTATAAGGTATACTCATAACGAAAACATTTTAAAATAAAAGTTAAAAGAAAGAATTTTATATTAATTGTTTAGAAAAAAATTATTTTTAATTTGAAAATATTGTTTTTTTTAAAATTAATCTAAGAAAATATAAAATGAATAATTAACTATGTAGTTATAAGAAAATGATGATTGATGTTTAAAAATAAAAAAAGTTTAGTAAATTTTATGAAAGGATTTTAAAGATGGAAAGTTTAAAAAATTTAATTAATCTCTTTAATTCTGAAAAGTTTTTTTTTATGACAACTTTTCTTCCTGTTATGTTGTATAAAGATTTTTCTGAAACACAGAGAATCTCAATTTTTTATATTATGTTTTGGTTTTCTGCCATATATCAAAAATATATGTTAAATGAAAAGATTTCAGTTGTATATATTCTTGGTTTACTTGTCATTGTAACTTTTCTTTCTTTAGAAATTTTGACCTTTGATGTTCCTAAATTATCATTAATTACAAACATTTTATATAAAATAATAGATTATATTTTTATAATGTTGTCGCAGTATGGAGTTATTTATATAATATTTTCTGTAGTTATTCTAGAAATTAGAAATGAAATTATCATGATTTTTTCAATTTTTTTTATTTTAAATGGTTTAATTAAAGTATTTAACCTAAAACTGAAAGATGTTATATCGTATGTTTTTCCATTTGATTGTTTAAAAAAAATATTTGGATTATTTGGTTCAAAATTAAACAATTATACTTTTTTTAAATATTATTTATGGGATTTGTTTATTTGTTATGCTGTAGTTTTTCTTTATTCGTCGTTAATATATTATTATTGTATAATAAAAGACAAAAATGTTTTAGTTAGTATTTCTCTTCTTTTTATTGGAATTTTGATAATTTTTAGTGGAGATTTTAAAATAAGAAAAATTATGGAACTTTTTAAATATTTACCTTCTCCAGTAAAAACGAATGAATATATTTTTCCTTCAGAATGTATATACGATATTAGCTTTTTTGAATGGATGGATAAATTTGATAAAGAAAAAAATTATGAATATTATGAGATTATTTATAAATTTTTATGTAAAAAGAAATTAAAAGACTCTAAAACAAGAAACAATTTTTATAAATTTTTAAATAGACAATTAAAAGAATGGTTAGAAATTAGTCATATGGAAATTAGTTTAATTAGATCTTTAGGAATTTTGTATGGAAGAGAAAATTTTATTAGAGTATATTTTTTTTCTGTTATTTATACGATATGTTATACAAGAAGCTTAAGAAAATTTTTTGAAAAAAAATATGGAAATTTTTATTCAGATATCTATTTTTTTAGAAATTATTTGCTAAAAATATGTATGAAACGTTTTACTTTAAATTTTTCTCAAAAAGTAAAATATTCTTCTATTTGCAATTACATGGGAGAAAGGAAAGAGAATTGGTCAAAAGAAAAATTTTTTGTTGGATGTATAGGTTTTGAATTTAATGAAATAAAAAGACGTCTTAATCAAATTGAGAAAAGATTAAAAAATGAGGTTTTTACTGCTGAAATATTTAATGAGCCAAAATATAGTCAGATTGTAAAAAAATATAACTTGTCTAGAAGTAAAATAAAAAAATATTTACACAAAATAAAAAAAGATATTCTGGTTATTGAGATAATTAATGATTCTAATTATAGCAAAATTATAAAAAAATATAATTTATCTGAAAGTAAAATAGAAACACATCTTCGTAAGATTGTCAGTAATGAGTAAAAAAATAGATAAAATTAAAAACTTTAATTTTGATAAATTCTTATTGAAATTAGGAAGTAAAATAAAAAATAAACAAATATATAAGACTTCTTAAAAATACAAAATTTAGGCAGTCTTATTTTTATTTGCTACAAAAAAAGAGAAACAGATTTTCTATTTCTCTCCTAAAACCTTATTATTTTTAATTTTAACACTTTTTATGGATTTAAATTTTTTATTATTGCCTAGATAGAATAAAGACTTTTTGTATTGCAGTTCGTAGGATATAGTGCCTATAATAGTAATAGCATATTTATCTGGTTCAATATTTTGCCCGTCCTTTGTTGTTAATTTTTTTAGATTGAAATTCCAAAGATAGAGGTTTGAGTTTTTATAGTCTAAATCACTTTCAAATCTTGCTTTTCCAGTGATTAGTTTGGTAGCACCTATACCTAGAAATTCATAATCCGAGTCAATTACGAGTTTGTCGTTTTCAAAGTAGACTGTTGGATTGGAAAGTTTCATATCTCCGAGTGTGTACATTGATTTTTCAATAGGAAAATATGTTTTGACAGCAGAAATTATCATTTTTTGTGGAATCTCTGCTTTGTTTTGTGTAAATATGCAGGTGCTGATGGCAATTATGGAAAGAATGGCTCCTAAAATTATAAAATTGATAGATTTTTTCATGTTATTTCCTCCGTTTTTAGATTATATTTGAATCCTTTAAATTTGAACTAATGAAGATTAGGCAAATTTTAGATTTGAGTAGAATAGTCGTAACTTTTGAGTTCAATTTTAAGTAATTTTATTATAAATAATGTATCATAGAAGGCTTTTAAAGGACTTAGAATAGGCATTTAAAAAATATAATAATTGTTGCTAAAATATTTTAAAAATAATTTATCTAAATGAGAAATTTATGGTATAATTAACAAAGGAAAATATTAAAAAAATGGGATAATAATAAAATGAGAGGGAGCAAGACAATAATGGAAGATGAAGGAGAAAAAAAAGAGCTTGTTATAATAACAGGGATGAGTGGTGCAGGAAAATCAGAAACAATGAATTTTTTTGAGGACAGGGAATATTTCTGTATTGATAATTTTCCAATAAGTTTGTTTCAATATCTGAATGAAATATTTCTAAGTAACAAAAAAAGAAATAAAGTTGCAGTTGCAATAGATATAAGAAATCAGGAATTTATAGAGCAGTTTTTAAAGCAGCTTGAATTTCTGGATAAAAACAGAATAGACTATGAGATTATATATCTTGATGCCAGAACCAACGTACTTCTTAGTAGATATGAGCTTTCCAGAAGAAAACACCCTTTAAATTTATATGATACGCTGCTTGAAAATATAGAGGCTGAAAGGAAAATAATTAAGGACTTTATGTTAAAGGCGGATTTGGTTATAGACACGACTAAAACGTCTGTAAAGGAACTTCAGAAAATACTGGAAAAGGAATATTCAGGGAAAAAAGCAAAATTAAGTGTAAATCTAACTTCTTTTGGTTTTAAGAACGGAATCCCGCTGGATTTGCATTTGATGTTTGACTTGAGATTTTTGCCAAATCCTTATTACATCGAAGATTTAAAGCATAAAACAGGAAATCATAAGGACGTTATGGATTATGTAATGGGGCTTGAAGAAAGCAGGGAATTTTATAAAATGCTTCTTGATATGCTTGAATATCTGATACCAAAGTATGAGAAAGACGGGAAGTCACATTTGCGTATAGGAATAGGATGTTCAGGAGGGCAGCACAGATCTGCAACTTTTGTAAATATGCTGCATAAAGATTTGTCCGAAAGGCTGGAATACAAGATAACAAAATTCCATAGGGAAATAGGTGATAAAACGGAGGTATAAAAAGGCAAAATGGAAGAAGAAATAAAGTCACCAATTAAATACAAGGATATTCCCACCCATCCAGGAGTTTATCTGATGAAAAATGAGCGTGGAAAGATTATTTATGTGGGAAAGGCGAAAAATTTGCAAAATAGGGTAAAGTCTTATTTTATGAATGTAAATTCGCATAATCAGAAAACGCTGGAATTGGTTAAAAACATTAGGGATATTGAATTTTTTATCTGTAAATCGGAAGTTGAGGCGCTTATTCTGGAAAATAATCTTATAAAGAAGAATAAGCCAAAATACAATATTTTATTAAAAGATGAAAAAACTTATCCATATATAAAATTTACAAAGGAAAAATTTCCTAAAGTGGAAATTGTGAGAAGCACGAAAAAATTAAATGAAGATGCGGAATATTTCGGGCCTTATCCGATGGGGATATTTTTTGCAATGAAATCGCTTATTAAGATATTTCCCGTGCGGGACTGCAATCGAAATATGGACAAAATTACAAAACCTTGTTTAAAATATTATATGAAAACTTGTCCTGCTCCCTGTAAATACAAGGATATTGAAGATGAGTACAGTACAAATGTAAAAAATTTCAAAAATTTTTTGAAGGGACATTCTGACAGGGTTATTGAAATGCTGGAAAGCCGAATGAAAAAGTTTAGTGATGAAATGGAATTTGAGCGTGCAATTAACGAGCGAGAAAAGCTGGCTGTGATGAAAAAAATGCTGGAAACACAGATTATTGAATATAGCAAGGAAATTGATGAAGACGTGTTTGTGTTTGAGGAAAAAAGGGAAAATGTGTTTTTGTGCGTGCTGAATATTCGGGAAGGGAAAGTTATTAATAAAAATCATATAATAATCTCGCTGGAGAGAAGTCAGGAGGAAAACCTGTTCGAGCGGCTAATTACTTCATATTATGAAAAGAGGAATATTCCAAAGCATATTATTTGTGATGAACGATTTGCGCAAAGCGAACTTTTGATAAAAGAATGGGCAAAAATTGAAAAGCATAAGGAAATAAAATTTCATTTTCCAAAAATAAACAGCCGAAGATTGCAGCTTCTGGAAATGGGATATTTAAACCTGCGTGAAGAAGTGGATAAATATTACAGAAAACGTCGTATGGTTCAGGAAGGGCTGCATAACTTGAAAAAAGAACTGCGATTAAAAAGCCTGCCTTACAGAATTGAATGTTTTGATATTTCGAATATTCAGGGAAAAGATGCGGTTGCAGCGATGACGGTGGCACTCGATGGAGAAACAACGCCAAAGGAATATAGACATTTTAAGATTACTGTAAAAGATACGCCAGATGACTTTTTAATGATGAGGGAAGCATTGACACGAAGATATTCAAAAATAGAAAATGATAAAATGCCTAATTTAATTTTAATTGACGGTGGAAAAGGGCAGCTTGGAGTGGCTGTGGATGTACTGGAAAAACTTGGAAAAATAGAGCATACCGATGTGATTGGAATTGCAAAAAGGGAAGAGGAAATTTTCAAAAGTTATGAAAGTGAGCCGTATTTATTTGAAAAAACGGATGAAACATTGAAAATTTTGCAAAGATTACGGGATGAAGCCCACAGATTTGGAATTACACATCATAGAAAGTTAAGAAGTAAACGGAATGTAAAAAGTGCATTGGATGATATTGCAGGAATTGGGCCAAAACGTAAAAAGGAATTAATAAAAAAATTTGGATTGATAAAAAATATACGGAATGCAACATTGGAGGAACTGATGGAAATCGTTCCAGAAAATATTGCTATTTCAATAAAAGAAAATTTGTAATTAAATATTTAAAATAAGCTTTTTTTTATAAAATTTAATTAAAAAAAACAATTTGAAGTTAAGGAAAAAATATTTATCAGTTAAAATAAATTGTAATAAAAAATCGTTAATTTAAATACTGAAAATTGAAGATAAAGATTATACAGGAGGAAAAACTTGAAAAAATTAATAATTTTGATGTTGCTTGGATGCAGTATGACGAGTTTTGCTCTTTTTGATAAAATAAAAAAGGAGATAAAATGGAAGGAAGAAGAAAAGCCACGATTTAATCAGGTAAAAGTGATGATTGATGGGGAAGAGAAAATGCGAAAGGTTATACCAGGGCGATATGAGATAAAATTGTTTGAAATTACGTATCCAACTGATTTATTTGGGAAAAATAGATTTTATAATGAATTTAATACTTTTTTGAAAAATATAAAAAAAGGGAAGAAGTATTCATTGCTTCTGGAAAATAGATTTTATCAGGAAATGCAGGATATAAAAATTGATCAGCTTTCAGAAGAGGAAAAAATATTAGAACTACCTGCATCTTCTTTGGATGAATATTATAGACAGCAGATGGTTGCAATGTCAAGTGGTGCTAATTTGACAGAATACATTGGGACGGATCAGGAATATTTAAATAGACAGATTTATGTACTTTATGAACTTCTGAATAAGTCTAATTTCAAACCAACAAATGTTTATTCTGAATTAGATAAGGAATTTTTAATTGAAGAATTGAGAAATCATCGAAAGGAAGTTGTGGAAAACTTTGAAAAATCAAATGTAGAATTTTTTATAAAGGAAACTTATGAAAATTCAGGATTAAATAAATTTAAAGATGATTCTGTATATAAATTTGACAGGGATATTGTGATTTCCGATAAGTTGGAGGATCAGGCGGTATTGCCGGAACTTCAGAGAAATGTTTATTTAACAGGTTTTCCTGATGAAATTATTGAAAAACTTGCTAAAAATCAGTTAAAATTGAAAAGAACACCATTATTGCTTGAAAATAGCGAATATCACGGCTATACTTATAATGAAAACAATACAGTGGTGTTTATAGGAGGAGAAAATCCTAAGTATTATTACAAGGATTATAAGATAAATGTAGTTAAAAAACCGATAGAAGTGCTTAATTTGTTAAAAACAAGCTCTAATTATTATGTGTCAGATTTTTTTTAGATAAATATTAGTTAATTATTTGTCTTGTATATCAAGACTTGCTATGGTACAATAAAAATAAGGGAGAAATATTAAATAAAAGGTGGAGTATAATTTGAAATATCTGTAATTTAGTGAATTAAAAAATGAAAAAATAAAATCAGAAAGGGAAAGTCGAATGAGTGAATATATTTTGGAAATGAAAAATATACGAAAAGAATTTTTGGGTGGAAAAATTGTCGCAAATGATGATATTACGCTGAAGGTGAAAAAAGGGGAGATTCATGCGATTGTTGGAGAAAATGGAGCTGGAAAATCTACACTTATGAAGATTTTGAACGGACTATATTCTCCGACTTCTGGCGAGATTTTTTACAAGGGGGAGAAAATTGACATTGACAGTCCTACAACTGCGGCAAATTTGGGAATTGGGATGGTTTATCAGCATTTTATGCTAATTGATACCTTGACGGTTGCTGAAAATATGGTTCTGGGATTTGAACCTAAAAAGGGTGGAGTTTTTTTTGACTTGAATACTGCGAGAAAGCAAGTTAGGGAAGTTTCTGAAAAGTATGGGCTGAATATTGATCCAGATGCAAAAGTATCGGATTTGTCAGTTGGGATCCATCAAAGAATTGAAATTTTGAAAATATTGTTTAAAGGTGCTGAATTACTGGTATTTGATGAGCCGAGTGCGGTGCTTACACCACAGGAAGTAAAGGAACTTTATGAGATTATGAGAAATCTTATAAAAGAGGGAAAAACGATTATTTTTATTTCACATAAATTACAGGAAGTGCTTGATTTATCAGATAATATTACAGTTATTCGTCGTGGAAGCGACGTTGGGGAACTAAAAACTGTGGAAGCTACAAAGGAAAAAATTGCCAATCTTATGGTTGGACGTGTTGTGCTGTTCGAAGTGAAACGTCCAGATGTAAAACTTGGGGATGTAGTTGTAAAAGTTGAGAATTTGACAATAAAAAGTGGAGGCATTGAGAAAGTTAAGGATGTTTCATTTGAAATCCGTGAAGGTGAAGTGCTGGGAATAGCCGGAGTACAGGGAAATGGACAGACTGAACTTATTGAGGCTTTGGCAGGACTTGCAAAAGTTGATAGTGGAACATATTTTATAGATAACGATGAGCTGGAAAACAAGACACCAAAACTTATTAAGGAAAAAGGACTTTCCCACATACCTGAAGACAGACATAAAAGGGCGACTATTGATGATTTTACAATGGAAGAAAATATGGCTTTGGGACTTCAGGATCAGTATTCTAAGGGAGTATTGCTGGATTATAACGAAATTGAGAAAAAAACTGATGAATACATAGAAAAATATGATATTAGGCCAACGGATGGAAAAATCAAGTTTGGCGGACTGTCTGGTGGAAATCAGCAGAAAGTTGTTGTAGCAAGGGAGCTGGAGCGTGAAAATAAATTTATTATTGCGGCACAGCCTACAAGGGGAGTCGATATTGGTGCAATTGAGATGATACACAATACGATTTTGAATGAAAAAACTCAGAAAAAGGCGATAATGCTTGTTTCGGCAGAGTTATCAGAAATAATGGCGTTAAGTGACAGAATTGCGGTAATGTATTCAGGAAGAATTGTAGGAATTTTGGATAGAAAAGACGCAACAACAGAAAAATTAGGAATATTAATGGCAGGAGGGAAAATAGATGATTAAAAATAAGATAAAGGATTTTCTACCATCTATAATTGCAGTATTAATCGCATTAATTATTGGTGGAATGATAATGATAACAAAAGGCGTAAATCCATTTACAGCCTACATTGATATGATGCGAGCAGCTTTTTATCAAACTTCTCCGAGATCTCCGTTATTCAGCGGACTTGCAAAGACATTATTTATTGCGACACCATTAATATTTTCGGCACTTGCCACAATGGTAGCCTTTAAAGCGGGATTATTTAACATAGGAATGCAGGGGCAAATGATTGCAGGAGGGCTTGCTGCTACTTTCTGGGCAATCACATTTAGAAATTATGTTTTTGGGAATGTATTTGTTGTAATAGCTGTGGCTATAATTGCAGGGTTTTTGTGGGCTGGAATAGCTGGACTGTTACGTGCAAAATTTGGAGTAAGTGAAGTAATCAGTACGATTATGTTAAACTACATTATAATTGAAGTACAAAATTTCTTGTTAAATGGGCCTTTAAAGGATCCTACTTCACAAAATACACAATCTCCACGTGTTTTTGAAGGGGCAAGATTGCCATTACTTTTTGCAAAGATTACAAAACAGAACTTAAATTTCGGTTTTATAATAGCAATTCTTCTGACAATAGGAGTTTATTTCTTTTTCAAATATTTCAAAAAAGGATATGAAATAAAAGCAGTTGGGCAAAGTGATACAGTTGCTGAAAATGCAGGAATCAATCCAAGACATATTATGTTTTTGGCAATGGGAATTGCTGGAGCGTGTGCTGGACTTGGAGGAGCTGAACGTGTTTTAGGTGGAGCTTCTCAATACACATATACAGAACTTATAATGGGAGATTATGGATTTACAGGACTTGCAGTAGCACTTCTTGGAAAAAATAACCCATTTGGAATATTAGTTGCGGCTATATTTTATGCGGCACTTGAAGTTGGGGGACAAATGTTACAACAAAGATATCAGATTGACAAGGATATTGTATTTATTGTACAAGCGTTAATCATAATTTTTGTAGCATCAGAAAATTTATTTAAATTTATGCTTAATAAAAAGAAAGCAGCATAAATTTAATTATTAAATAAAAAATATTGAGTCAGAAAGGAAAAATAAAATGAATATATTACAACAAATATTTAATTTATTGCAGCAGACAATAATAATCGCACCTCCAATTCTTATAACAGCCGTAGGAGCATGTATTTCTGAAAGAAGTGGAATTGTTAATATTGGACTTGAAGGAATTATGCTAAGTTCAGCATTTGCAACAGCAGTTGCTAATATAACTACAGGGAATCCATATTTAGGAATAATTTCTGGAATGATAGTGGGAGTTTTAATTTCACTAATTCATGCAGTAATAAGTATTAATCTTAAAGGAAATCAAATTATAAGTGGAGTTGCAATAAATTTATTTGCAGCTGCGATAACTTCATATTCTATAAA
This sequence comes from Leptotrichia trevisanii DSM 22070, assembly GCF_000482505.1. Taxonomy (NCBI): domain Bacteria; kingdom Fusobacteriati; phylum Fusobacteriota; class Fusobacteriia; order Fusobacteriales; family Leptotrichiaceae; genus Leptotrichia; species Leptotrichia trevisanii. Next base: position 31,273 of record NZ_AXVL01000023.1, on the reverse strand, counting down.
AGCCATCTATAAAACTGCTGGAAGTACTCCATTGGCAAAGTCATTGGCAAATCGTCCATTAATGATAATCATAATCTATGCAATTGCCATAGCAATGTATTTCTTCTTATATAAAACAGTTTTAGGATTGAGAATTCGTTCCGTTGGAGAACATCCGTTAGCGGCCGATACAGTTGGAATAAGTGTTTATAAGACAAGGTACATTGCTGTGCTTATATCAGGTGCATTAGCAGGACTTGGTGGGGCTTATCTTACAGCTGTACTGCTTCCGTCTTTTTCAAACAACATGTCAGCAGGGCGTGGATATATCGCCTTGGCAGCAATGATTTTTGGGAAATGGAATCCGATAGGAGCAATTTTAGCAAGTTTATTATTCGCTTTTGGACAAGCATTCGCCGACATTTCCAAAACAATAGGACTCCCAATATCTCAGCAATTTTTGACAATGATACCATATATTTTGACATTGTTGGCCTTAGTTGGATTTGTAGGAAAATCGAAAGCACCGAAGGCATCAGGATTGCCATATGAAAAATAAAATTTGATAATTAAAAAAAGGAATAAAAATGACAAAATCTTATCAGGAAATAAATGCAGAAACAATTAATCGCTGGATTGAAGAAGGCTGGGAATGGGGACAGCCAATTAGCCACGAAACTTATTTGAATGCTAAGAATGGCGATTGGAATGTTCTCTTGACACCAGTCAATCCTGTACCGCACGAATGGTTTGGAAACTTAAAAGATAAAAAAATATTAGGACTGGCTTCTGGTGGTGGACAGCAAATGCCTATATTTGTTGCTTTGGGTGCAAACTGCACTATTTTGGATTATTCAGATAAACAGCTGGAAGCTGAAAAAATGGTTGCAGAACGTGAAAAATATGAAATAGAAATTATCAAAGCTGATATGACAAAAAAATTACCATTTGCAGATAACAGTTTTGACATAATTTTTCATCCAGTAAGCAACTCCTATATCGAAAAAGTTGAACCGGTATTTAAAGAATGCTACCGAATCTTGAAAAAAGGTGGAATTTTATTGTGCGGACTGGATATTGGAACAAATTATACTGTAGATGAAAAGGAAGAAAAAATCATCAATAGTCTTCCATTCAACCCATTAGTCAATGAAGAGCAAAGAAAACAGCTGGAAGAACAGGACTGTGGAGTTCAATTTTCTCACACAATATCAGAACAGATAGGCGGACAGTTAAAAGCTGGATTTAGACTAACAGATATTTACGATGATACAAATGGATTTGGAAGGTTGCATGAACTTAATATTGCAAGTTTTGTGGCGACAAGAGCAATAAAAGAATAAAAATGAAAAAGCTGTTTTATAAGTTTTTCAAAAATAACTGACTTATGAAGCAGTCTTTTTTTTTGTAAAAATTTTTGTAGACTGGAGTATAAAAAAATGGTAATATTAGATGATGAAGAATATAATAAAGTTTGGGATATATAGTAAAATTGCTTTAAAACTGAACTCAAACTCTAAATTTATACTATTTTAATAGTTTTTTTTAATGGAGTCGAGTCTATTTATATTAAGTTATTTTAACGCAGAGGCATCAGACGCCATGCCTCTGCACTCCCGCTTTACGCAAAACTTTCTTATAAGAAAAAAAGAAAACTCGCTTTTGAATAAAAATTTATTTATTTCAAATAGGCAAATATTATTTAAAAGTTTTTCAAAAGCTCAGACAGTTCTTTTTCTCTTAACGAAATTTTGCTTGATTTTTGTTTTAGTTAAATAATTTTATTGTAGCTAAATGAAAGTTGTCGTGATTTTTTTGGGAATGAAAACGATTGTTTGAGCGAAGTTTTACGTAGCGAGTTTCCTTTTTATTTCAAAAAAATGCTTAGACGAGCCAGGATTGTAAAGGGGATGGCGATTGATCCCCTTTACGTAAAAAAGTAAAAAACATATAAGATATACAAAAATATTGATTTAATATAATTTACTTAAAAAAATTTAAGTGAAAGCATTATTATAAATTTTTAAAAGTAAAACTTGAGTTATTAATTATTTTGAGTAAAAAATAAAAAAATGATTGGTTTATTGAGGGGAATTTTAGGAGAGAGGAACATCGAAAAGAATGAAAGACAACAAGATAAAAATTATTGGAGCAAGAGAGCATAATTTGAAGAATATTGATATTGAGATTCCTAAGAATGAGCTTGTAGTAATTACAGGTGTTTCGGGGAGTGGGAAGTCTTCGCTTGCGTTTGATACGATATATTCGGAAGGGCAGAGAAGGTATGTGGAGAGTTTGTCTGCTTATGCGAGAATGTTCATTGGGCAAATGCAGAAGCCTGAACTGGATAGTATTGAGGGGCTTTCGCCTGCGATTTCGATTGAGCAGAAAAGTGTTTCTAAGAATCCACGTTCAACTGTTGGGACAACTACGGAAATTTATGATTATATGAGGCTTTTATGGGCACACATTGGAGAGGCGCATTGTCCGATTTGTCATCAGAAGGTGGAAAAGCAGTCGATTCAGGAAATTGTAGATAATCTTGTGAATGGACGGAATGAAAAGGACAAATTGATAGTGTTATCGCCTGTTGTTATTGATAAAAAGGGGACTCATAAAAATCTGTTTTTGAATTTGCAAAAAAGAGGGTTTCAGAGAGTTCGGGTAAATGGTGATATTTTGGATTTGAATGATACAATTGACTTAGATAAGAATAAAAGACATAATATTGAAGTTGTTGTGGATAGACTTGTTGTAAAAAAAGATGACAAGGAATTTTTGAGCAGAATGACAGAAGCTATCGAAACGGCAAGTGAGCTTTCCAATGGAAAAATTATTGCAAATGTGAATGGAGAAGATAACAAGTATAGTGAAAATTTTTCCTGTCCAAATCATCCTGATGTGATTTTTCCAGATGTTGTGCCAAGACTGTTTTCGTTTAATGCACCTTATGGGGCTTGTGAAGTTTGTAACGGGCTTGGTTCAAGGCTGGAAGTGGATGAGAACAAATTGATTGTAGATGAAAATTTGTCAATTAATGAAGGTGGAATTGTTTTTCCAGGAGCGACTACAAAAAAGGGGTGGAACTGGGATTTATTTACGGCAATGGCAAAAGCACATAAAATCGACTTGGATAAAAAGGTGTCTGAATTGACTCGAAAAGAGAAGGATATAATTTTTTACGGAAGTAATAAGAAGTTTAAGTTTTCTTGGAGCGGAGATAGCTTTAGTTATAATGGAAATAGGGATTTTGAAGGAATTGTGAATGGTATTGAGCGTCGGTATAGGGAAACTGCTTCTGAGTCTGCAAAGGAAGAAATTGAAGCAAAATATATGACGGAAAGAACTTGTAAGACTTGTAAGGGGAAAAGGCTGAAAGACGTTGTATTGGCGATAACTGTAAACGATAAAAGCATCATTGACTTGACGGAAGTAAGTGTTGTTGATGCATTGAAATTTTATGAAAATATTACGCTTACTGAAAAGCAGATGCAAATTGCAGCTGAAATACTGAAGGAAATAAAAGAGCGGCTGAAATTTATGATAAATGTGGGGCTTGATTATTTGAGCCTTTCTAGAATGACAAAAACCCTATCTGGTGGGGAATCGCAGAGAATAAGGCTGGCAACTCAGATTGGAAGTAGGCTTACGGGCGTAATTTATGTGCTGGATGAGCCTAGTATTGGACTTCATCAGAGGGATAATGATAAATTGCTTGCAACATTGAAGGATTTACGTGACATTGGGAATAGCCTGATTGTGGTTGAGCATGATGAGGATACGATGAGGGAAGCTGATTATCTGATTGATATAGGGCCGGGAGCTGGAATTAATGGTGGAGAAATCGTTGCAGAAGGGACTCCGAAGCAAGTTATGAAAAATAAAAAATCATTGACTGCACAATATTTGAATGGAAAAATAAAAATAGAAGTACCTGAAAATAGAAGAAAAGCCACTAAGGAAATCGTTTTAAAAAATGCGAAGGGAAATAATCTGAAAAATGTTACAGTACACATTCCTTTGGAAGTATTTACCGTAGTTACAGGAGTTTCTGGAAGTGGAAAATCGACATTGATAAATCAGACACTTTATCCAGAACTTCACAACAGGCTGAATAAAGGAAAATTGTATCCACTGGAAAATGGCGGAATAGACGGGCTTGAACATTTGGAAAAGGTTATTGACATAAATCAGTCGCCGATTGGAAGAACACCTCGTTCAAATACTGCAACTTATACAAAATTATTTGACGATATAAGAGATTTATTTGCTCAGACAAATGATGCAAAAGTGAGAGGGTATAACAAAGGAAGATTTTCGTTCAATGTAAAAGGTGGGCGATGTGAAGCCTGTGGTGGTGCTGGAATTAATAAAATTGAGATGAATTTCTTGCCAGATGTTTATGTGGAATGTGAAGTTTGTAAGGGAAAACGTTATAACAGGGAAACGCTGGAAGTGCATTACAAGGGAAAAAGTATCTCAGATGTGCTGGATATGACGGTTGAGGAAGCATACGAATTTTTCAAGAATATTCCGACGCTTGAGAGAAAATTGCAGACATTGATTGACGTGGGAATGAACTATATTCAGCTAGGACAGCCTGCTACAACTCTTTCTGGAGGGGAAGCCCAAAGAATAAAACTTGCTACAGAACTTTCTAAAATTTCACGAGGGAAAACGATTTACGTGCTGGATGAACCGACGACGGGACTTCATTTTGAAGATATTAGAAAACTGCTGGAAGTGTTAAATCGGCTTGTGGAAAAAGGGAATACAGTGCTTGTAATCGAGCATAACCTTGATGTTATAAAATATGCTGACTATATAATAGATATAGGGCCTGAAGGCGGGCATAAGGGCGGACAGATTATTGCAAAGGGAACTCCAGAGGAAATAATAAAATCTCGAAAATCACACACGGCGAAATTTTTGAAAAAATATCTGAAGTAAAATTTTACATTGAAAGACAAAACTAACTTTAAAAATATGAAATAATAAATAATATTTTGTATTATTAGGGCAAGCAAATACCTGATAAAACTATTTTAAAATAAAATCAGGTAAGTTGTAGCAAAGAAAAGGAGAATAAGATTGGTTATGAAAAGTAAAAATTCATTTTTAAAAACGGCGTTATTAATGCTGATAATGATGTTTGGAGTAATTTCCTGCGATTTTTTGGCAAATAAGACAATTCGTGTGCCAAAGTCGGTAATTGAGGCAAAGACTAAGGAAAAATTTCCGATTACAAAAAACTTTCTGGTAGGAAAAATTACTGTAAAAAATCCTAAGATTTCATTTAAGGATAACAGAATTTACCTTACAACTGATTATGATGCTTCATTGCTGGCGGACAGATCAGAGGGAGTTATTGAACTAAATAGTGAAATTAAGTTTGATGAAAAAACGGAGCAGCTTTATCTGGTGGATATGCAAGTGGAAAGAATTCTGGATAAAAATGGAAAAGATGTTGTGGCAACACCTGCTGCAAGATCAATGAAGGCAATAATAACAAATTATCTGGAAACAAATCCAGTTTATAAATATGAACAGGATGACAAGAAGAAAGTTAAAGTAAAAAATATGTTTATAAAAAATGGGAAGTTATTTGTTCAGACTTAATTGAATAACAGAATAAGTTAAAATTACAGTGGAATTTAGATTTCGCTGTATTTTTTTGAAATAAAGTTGTAATTTTCAGATTTCTTTGATAAGATTAAATATGAGATACTTTTTAGGAAGGAAAATACAAAATTGGAGAAATTATTTGATAAATTAAAAAAATTGACAAGTTTATCTATCGTGGATAGAGGAAGTAGATATTTTAATAAGAAAAAAGTGGAGTTGACTACACTTATAAAAACAGGAGATAAGATAACTGTTGAATCGAGAGTTGTGGGAAGTTATGGGAACAGTTATTATGTGGATATAACTTATTTTGCAGGTAATAGAAAACAGGATGAAAACATAGTGTATGAATGCAACTGTCCAAATTTTTCTGATACTGGAAAACCGTGTAAACATATTATTGCAACAGGGATGGCGGCTGACAAGGAAATTGAGGCTGGAAATATTTATTTTAAGGAAAATAGGGAATTTAAAAGGGAAGAAGAAGAGGCTTTAGAAACGCTTCAAAGAGATTTGGAAATAAAAAAAGCATTTACTAAAAAAGATGCACATGTAGATATTGAAAAAGAGGCGATTGAAAAGTTTAAGGAAAAACTGCTGGATTTGAAAAATAGGATTGACAAAGATAAAATTCCAGATTCAGAAAAAAATGAGTACAAGCTGGAACTTGAAATAAGTCAAGTGGTATCCACATTATCAGCTCTGAGGGTAAAGGCAGGGGAAAAGAGTTTAAATTATGTAAAGGATTTGGAATCTTTCATCTATTCAATAGAAAAAGGGCAGTCTTATGAAGTTACATCAAGAAATGTTTATAATCCAGATTTGCATTATTTCAATGAAACAGATAAAAAAATAATAAAAAATTTGGACGATTATTTTAAGAAAAAACAGGGATTTGGAATGCATTTTAGCAATTATTATGGAAAGCCGCAGGGCGAGCCAATGAATCCGTTGCTGGCAGAACAGATATTTTCAGCCATAGAAAATAAAAAGACAATAAAATCTGAAGGCAAGACACTTTATGTTACAGGGGAATACGAGCCAATATTCGCATTTCAAAAGGATAAACGAGGAAAAGAAAAAATAATTCTAAGAGATTTTATAGTTTTATCATCTACAAGCCGTTATTTTAGCTTGAGAAACGGCATATCAAACATTGAAAAATTTCATAAAATGAGAGATGTGGAATGGGAGATAATGGATACTCTTACAGATGGAACTAAGAAAGGAACAGAATATCTAAACGAAATATCTGGAAAATTGATTAATGAAATAAAAGAAGTGCTTTCAAAATACGAAATTCCAGTTGCCAAAATTATAGAAGAATATGGGAAGGTAAATATTTTTGTGGAAGAAGGGTATGGTAAAAATAAACTTCAGGTAACGATTTCTTGCCTTGAGGAAAGTATTAGAACAAATGATGGTTATTTTATTCCGAAAAAAAATGAAAAGTTACAAAAAGAAATTTCTGAAAATTTTCAAAAATATGCAGATGCAAAGATTATTGATAACTATTTGGGATATGGATTTTATAATATGCCAAAACATCTTAAATCAACTGACATTGTACTGGAAATTGACAAAAACGAGTTTCTTGCGATGGCGGATATTATTGATGAAAAATATTCTGAAAATGTCAATATTAATGTGAGTGATAAAATAAAAAAAATTCGTAGAGTTGGTGTGGAAATAAATATAAAGTCTGTTGGAAATGAACTTTTTAGCGTAAATTTCAATATTGAGGGAATTGATGAAAAAGATGTGGAAACAGTTTTGGAATCAGTAAGGAATGAGGAGAAATTTATTACGCTGTCAAGTGGAGAACTTGTAAAAATTGCCAATAGAAGTTCAGAAGAGATGGTTGGAATTGTCGATATAATGACTGATTTACGAATTGGAGAAAATAAAATTTCCAAAATAAAGGCTTTGCAGCTGGCACAAATTTCTGGCAGTATCAATGAGGAACTAAATGAAATGGAGGAATTTAAGCAGCTTTTCCAAAAAATAAAAAAACGTGAAAGTAAGGAGCCGTCAAATATAAAGGTAAAACTGTTTCCTTATCAGCAAATTGGCTTCAACTGGTTAAAAAATATGTATGACATTGGCTTTGGAGGAATTTTGGCGGATGATATGGGGCTTGGAAAAACTTTGCAGGCAATTTCGCTTATTTCGGAAATTCAGCTGGAAAATAAGGATTTGTTTGGAATAATTATTGTTCCAACTTCGCTTTTGCACAATTGGAAGGAGGAATTTTATAAATTTTCGGATATAAAGCCAATTCTTGTAGAAGGGACAGCTGATGTAAGAAAAGAATTGATTGAAAAAGCTGAAAAAGGGATTTTGATAACAACTTATCAAACTTTCAGAAACGATGTGAAAAATTATAAAAATAAAAAATTCGATGTGGCAATATTGGATGAGGCACAAAATATTAAAAATGTATCATCGCTTGTAAAAAAGGCAACAAATAAATTAAATAGTTCTGTAAATTTTGCCCTTACAGGAACTCCAATCGAAAACAGCCTCATGGAACTCTGGTCAATCTTTGATTTTATTCTGCCAAGCTATCTTGACAACATAACAAAATTCAGAAAAAAATACAAAAATTCATTAAACAATCCAGATTCTAAAAAAATATTTAACCTGAAAAATATAGTTTCTCCATTCATTTTACGAAGAACAAAAGGTGAAGTGCTGACGGAACTGCCTGAAAAAGTGGAAAACAACATGATTGTCGAATTAAGTGAAGAGCAGAAAAAATTATACATGGCATATGTGAAACAGGCAAAAAAGGAACTTAGAGGATTTAAAAAGGAAGAAAATAATAATTTGAAAGTGTTGGCAATTTTGACAAAGTTACGTCAAATCTGTAATTCTCCACAGTTATTTGATGAAAATTACACAGGTGAAGTTGCCAAAATTGAATTATTAAAGGAACTAATGCCTGATATTTTGAGAAATAACCATAGAATGCTTATATTTTCACAATTTCTAGGAACGCTGGAAGAAATAAAAGCAGAGTTGGAAAAGGAAAATGTCAAATATTTTTACATAGATGGAAGCATAAAGTCAAAGGAACGTATGGAAATTTCCAAAAAATTCAATTCAGGAGAAGGGCAAGTTGTGTTAATTTCATTAAAAGCTGGAGGAACGGGGCTAAATCTAGTCGGAGCAGATGTCGTAATCCACTACGATCCATGGTGGAATTTTGCTGTGGAAACTCAGGCAAGTGACAGAGCTCACAGAATTGGACAGAAAAAAAGCGTCCAAGTTATAAAATTAATAACAGAAGGCACAATTGAGGAAAAAATAATAAAAATTCAGGAAAAGAAACGAACTTTGAGCGAAAATATTTTGGAAAAAAATAATAAAAATGGTGATAAAGAAGCGAAAGAAATTTTTGAGATGGATGAAAAGGAATTGATGAAGCTTTTGAGTTTTGATAAATAGAATATTGCTTTAATAAAAGATTTTAAAAATTTCAGGAATTTGGATTATAATACTTACAAAAAAAGAAATTTTTATAACATTGACAACCTTTGGAAAAAGTGATATACTAATCTAGTCATACTAGCCGGGGAGTTAGCGGTGCCCTGTATCTACAACCCGCTTTAGTAGAGGTGATGTCAAATTTGAGGGAAATTTTAGTGTCAACGTCTTATTTTTAAAAGTGTTGAGAAAATAGTCCTGTATTGTAGAGAGTTAGCGAAATGTGTCAGGTTGGGAACGAAGCAGCACTAAGTTAGTTTCTTTAGGTTTACGGGGTAGCTATTTTTGAGCTTTTGTCTTAAGAAACGGATGGTAGAATATTTTCGAGAATTTGATGTATGACTTTTTATTTTTAGTTTCTTTTGCTACGAATGGAGGTTTCACAATTGAGAGTAGTCGAATGGGATAGAAAAGAGAACATCAGTAAAATTTTAATAGATGTATTGGAGTTAGATCCAAAATTTTCTTTTGATAAGGAAAAGGATGATATATTTTTTTTATATAATGATGAAGAATTGTATGGTTATGCAATTCTAGTTTTAAATGATATTGCAGAATTAAAAAAAATATTTATTTTGCCAAAATTGAGAAATAATGGATATGGAACGTTTTTTTTAAAGCATATGATTAATTGGCTTACAAATAAAAATTTTGACTCACTAATCCTAACTAATCACAAAAAAATGAACAATTTTCTTGAAAAACAGCGATTTATAAAAACAGAGGATGGATACATATTAAATAATCTGGCAGAAGCTAAAAGGCAGAAAAAAAATATGCTATCTATTTCCAAGTTTGCAATTTGTGTAAATATTGTCCTTGCTTTATTAAAAATTATAGCTGGGAAAATTTTTTACAGCATGTCGCTACTTTCTGACGGATTAAATTCACTTTCGGATTTGATTACAAATGTGCTGGTTATTGTGGGGCTAAAGGTTGGAAGTAATCCTGAGGATAAGGAGCATCCGTTTGGGCATGGAAAGATAGAATCGGTTTTTAGTGTGATAATAGGGACGTTTATAATGATAACGGCTTTTGAGCTGATAAAAGATAATTTTTCAAAATTAACTTCTTTTAGTAATGAAAATAATGTGAATATTACACTTATTCCAATAGTTATAACTGTTTTGGCAATATTGATAAAAATTTTTCAATTGACTTTTATGAAGGAAAAGGCAAAGAAATATAATAATGCCTTGATAAATTCCCTACTTGCAGATTACAATACTGATATTGTTATTTCCAGTTCTGTTTTGTTTGGGTTGCTTTTATCAAGGATTCATCCTATATTTGATACGATTGTAGGATTTATTGTGTCAATTTACATTATAAAGAGCGGTTATGAACTGATAAAGGAAAATTCGTTAATATTGATGGATTCACAAGATGATGAGCTAATTGAGAAAATACGTTCAGAAATACTGCAATTTGAAGAAATTGAAAATGCACATGATTTTCGCATGACAACTTCTGGAAAAGACATTTATATGTTCGTAGATGTGAGAATGGATAAGAATAAAACGATTGAAGAGGCACACGATATTACGAATAAAATTTCTAAAAAGATTAAACATAAATATAAAAATATAAAAAGACTTTTGATTCATATAGAGCCTGTTTATGAAGATGATTAAATTTTTTGAAATAGAAATTAAATAAGTTACTAATTTATAAAAATATAAAGGAGATATAGTAAAATGATAGAAAAAATAAAACATGAGAAATACAAGATTTTAAAAAGAAATATTATGGAAGATTCTGATTTTACGAAGGAAACAATGTTTATTCTGATTTGTGCAATGATTATAGCGTCAATAGGATTAAATACAAACTCTGTTGCAGTAATTATTGGAGCAATGTTGATTTCGCCACTAATGTCACCAATTCAGTCGCTAGGATTGGGATTATCAAATGGAAATTTAAAAAGAGTTTATGTATCACTTTTTAGATTGGGAATTTTTATATTAATAAGTGTAGTAAGTTCCACTTTTTATTTTTTAGTAAGCCCTATAAATGATGCAACACCACAGATACTAGCAAGAACTTATCCTACTTTATGGGACGTTTTAATCGCAATTTTTGGTGGAATTGCAGGAGTAATTGGAAAAACTAAAGAAGATGGTGGAAATGTAGTTCCTGGAGTAGCTATTGCAACAGCATTAATGCCGCCTTTATGTGTAGTAGGATTTGGGATTGCTCATGGGAATCTGAAAATTTTTCTTGGAGCAGGATATTTGTTTATAATAAATGTATTTTTTATAATGATAGCAACATTAGTTGGCTTGATAGTTTATTCTGGAAATATTTTTGAAGCAAGAAATAAAATTTCAATAAAAAAACAAATAATATTTTATATAGGAAGTTTAATCATAATTATTCCAAGTATATATACAGCAACAACTTTAGTTCAAGATATAGCGAGAGAAAATTCATTAAAAAAATTTATTTCAAGGGAATTAAAAACTCATTATGTTTTTGATAATTCTATTAATAAAAAAGATAAAACTGTTACTTTAAAAATTGTAGGAGATGCCTTTAAAAAACAGGATATTGAGAAATTAGAAAAAAAACTGGAAAAATATAAATTGAAAAACTATAAATTAAAAATACAGCAGTTATCCAATGAAAAGTATTTAACAGCACAGGACTTATCAAAATATCTGAACGAAGAAAAAATAAAAGAAAATGCGGAAGATATTACATTACCACTAAAAAATGAAAATCAAACAATTTTGGAGAATGATTTAAAAACTGTTGAAAATATTTTATATAAAAATTTTTCAAATAATATTAGAGAAGTTAAAATTGGAAAATTAATAGATGCAAATAATAATGAAAACTTTGTTGTTTTAGTTGTTGGGAATGAAACAATGACAGATGAAGTTTCTGAAAAGATAAAAAATATTGAATTTGATACTGAGAAAAAATATCAAATTATTATTGAAAAAAATAAGCAAGAAAAAGTTAATACATTATCTGAAGAGAATCAAAAATAAATTTTTGAAAAATTAAAGTAACAGAAATTCAATAAAAGTTAGAAAAAAAATAAAAAATCTTGTGAATAAATGGAAAAAATAGATTAAAGCCTTGACAAATGGCTTTATATTTATTATAATAGTTTGTATAAATGTGAAAAAATTATGATTTTTTATAATTATTTTACAACATTGAATTAAAAAATTAATGATATAAAAATTAGAAAGGAGTCGATAAATAATGGCAGTACCTAAGAAAAGAACCTCTAAAGCAAAAAGAAATATGAGAAGATCACACGATTCTATCAAAGCTCCAAACATTGTTGTAGAAGCTGATGGATCAATAAGAAGACCACACAGATTAAACTTGGAAACAGGAGTTTACAGAGGTAGACAAGTGTTGGCAGGTAATGAAGCAACTGATGCTGAATAGTTTGTCAAAGCAGGATTTATGTCTTGCTTTTTTTTTACTTTTATTATTTTTCAATTTGAATGTTTTTAGTTGTATTTTTAATAGAATTATGATAGACTTTAGTAGATAATTTTTAAACTGGAATTGGTATAAAATTATAAGGAAATAAATAAAGATGAGAGAATAAAAAATAAAATCTGAGGTGAGATATGAAAGTTGGAATTTTAGGAACAGGATCTTATGTGCCTGAAAAGATAATGACAAATGATGATTTGGCAAAAATTGTGGATACAAATGATGAGTGGATAACAGTTAGAACTGGTATCAAGGAAAGAAGAATTATAGATGAGAATGAAGGAACATCAGATTTGGCATTTAGGGCTGCACAAAAAGCAATTGAGGATGCAGGAATTGATAAAAATGAAATTGACTTAATTATTGTTGCAACTATGACATCTGATTATGGAACTCCATCGACTGCAGCACTTGTTCAGGATAAATTGGGGATAAACACAGCAGCGTTTGACTTAAGTGCAGCTTGTACTGGGTTTGTTTACGCTTACTCTGCTGGACATAGTTTTGTTAAGGCTGGAATTTATAAGAAAGTATTGGTTATCGGTGCAGAAGCAATGTCAAGAGTAGTTGACTGGACTGACAGGGGAACTTGTATTCTATTTGGAGATGGTGCAGGAGCTGTTGTGATTGGAGAAGTAGAAACTGGAGGATACTTAGCAAGCCATCTTGTAGCTGACGGTTCTGGAGCATGTGAATTATTAGTGCCTGCAGGAGGTACTAAAGAGCCTGTATCTAAAGAAAAAATTGATAATAAGGATATTTATCTGAAAATGAATGGGAGAGAAATTTTTAAATTTGCAGTAAGAGTGTTCCCAGAAACTGTAGAAGATGTATTGGCTCAGGCTGGAATAACTGCTGATGATGTTGATTTATTTATTCCGCATCAGGCAAATATCAGAATTATTGAGTCAATTGCAAAAAGATTTAAGCAGCCGCTAGATAAATTTTTCGTAAATTTGGATAAGTACGGAAATACTTCGGCGGGATCAATTCCGATAGCACTTGATGAGGCGATAAAGGAAGGAAAACTTAAAAAAGGCGATAAGTTTGTTGCTACTGGATTTGGTGGTGGACTGACTTATGGATCAATTTTGGTGGAATTGTCTAAATAGTTGTAAAATTAAATTTGTATAGCTGAAAGTTAAAATTTTTTGTAAAAAAAATTGAGAAAGGCAAGAAGAATAAAAAAATTAAAAATATAAAATTATAGGAGGAAAATTATGAATTCAAAAATATTTTGGGGACTGGTAATAGTTGTTTTAAGTTTATTTAAATTTATACCTGAGGATATTATGAAATATATTGTTAATTATCAGGTTGTAATGATTCTTGTGGGAGCTTATTTTCTTGTTAAGAAGAAAAAACATGGTTGGATTTTTCTTTGCGTAGGAGTTTATCTGTATGTTACAAGTTATGTGTGGGAAGGATTACCATTATTTGTACTTCCATTAATTTTTGGACTGGCTGTTGTTGGACTTGGAATAAAGGAAGTTGTTGATAAGAAGCAATTAACTAAATTTAACAGTAAAAAAACTAAAGAATCAAAAGATGAAGAAATAGTAGATGCCGAAGAAATAAAAAAATAAATATTTTAGAATTTGAAATTATAGATTTTAATTAAAATTTTGATACAAAATTTTGAGATTACTTGAATTTTTTCAAAATTAAAATAAGTTAATTTTAAGGATTAAGTAAAATTGGAATGAATGATTTTATTATATTAAAAAATATGAAAATAAGAGGAGAATTTTATGTCAAAAATTGCTTTTGTATTCCCAGGGCAAGGGACTCAATATGCTGGAATGGGGAAAAAATTATATGATGAATTGACTGATGAGAATAAAAAATTAATTGACGAGATTTTTAAAAATAATGAAGATGTGAAAAAAGTTATTTTTGAAGGAACTGATGAGGAACTGAAAAATACGAAATATGCACAGCCTGCGATTGCACTATTTTCAGTTGTTTTAACAAAATTATTGAAAGAAAAAGGTATAAATGCTGATTTTGTGGCTGGACACAGTTTGGGAGAATACAGCTCTTTATATGCAGCTGGAGTTTTAAGTGAAATTGACACATTAAAATTGATTTCAAAAAGAGGGGAAATAATGAGCAGTGCCAATATTGACGGTGGAATGGCTGCAATATTGGGGCTTAGTGCAGAAGATGTGGAAAATATATGTGGTGAAATTGATGGAATTGTGGAAGCAGTAAATTATAATGAGCCAAAACAGACTGTTATTGCCGGAGAGAAAGAAGTAATTGAAAAAAATCTTGAACTGTTTAAGGAAAAAGGAGCAAGAAGAGCATTGCCTCTAGCAGTTTCAGGGCCTTTTCATTCATCATTGATGAAACCTGTTGCAGAAATTTTGAAAAAAGAATTTGAAAATTACACTTGGAATAATCCAGTAACTCCGATTGTTGCAAATACCACATCAAACATTTTAAATTCTGCTGATGAAATTCAAAATGAACTGTATAATCAGACATTTGGACCAGTAAAATGGGTTGACACGATAAATAAACTAGCTGAAAATGGGGTTACAAAAATTTATGAAATCGGACCTGGAAAAGTATTAGCAGGACTAATTAAGAAAATTAATAAAGAAATTGAAGTTATTAATATTGAAAATGTTGAAAATTTATCAGATTTAATAGATTAATAAATACTTTTTCTTTTAGAAAAACTTTGTTTTGTAAATATAAAAAAATTAAAATTTTAAAAATAAGAAAAGGGTGAAAAAGACTGACTTGGAAGTAAATTTCTAGGTACAGTCTTTTTTTATAATGAACTTCTAATCAAAAAAAAAAAAAAAATAGATAAGGAAATTAAAATCAGAATATCAAAAATATAAGTTACACTATAATAAAAGAAAAATATAAAAATTTTATAAACTTTAGGAGGAATTGGTATGAAAAATTTACTCAAAGTGTTGTTCTTAGGTTCTTTAATGTTGAGTGTGGCTTCGTGTGAACTTTTTAGTCCAAAGGAATGGGCAAAATATAATAGAGGTAGGGAGTTAAGAGGGCGTACTTGTGATTACGATAGATACGGTAATTATAAATGTTATGATAAAAGACCACATTGTATAAGAGATTCAAGTGGAGAAATTGTAGAATGTAGTGAAAAACCTTATTAATTATATTACAAATAAAAAAGGAGAATTTTATGAAAAATATTATTAAATTTTTAATTATCACAGTAATATTTCTATTATTTATTGTCGGGTGCGTTGAGTTATCAAATACTGTAGGGAATAGAAAAATTTGCGATGAAAGAAATCATTGTGAATATTCAGGTTATCATTATAATAGGTAAAGATTAAAAAATATAGTATGTGAATGTGAAAAGGCTGGCTTGGAAGTAAATTTCTAAATACAGTCTTTTTTTATGCAAAAAAACTATAACTTATAAAAAATTTAATATTTTTTTAAAATAATTTAATTTATGTATTGACTTTTATTTAAAAATATAGTATAAATTATTAAATAAAAATTAAATAAAAAGAGGTGGGTAATTATGGATAAGGTTTCAAAAAAAGAAAAAAGTAAAATTGAAAAAATGAAAAGAAAGGAGAAAATCAAAGAATTAAAGGATAGGGAAAAAGGGTTTACGCTCGTAGAGGTGATACTGGTAGTAGCAATTATTACAATAATATCGGCAATTGCAGTGCCACAAGTTGGGAAGTATTTAAATAAGGCGAATAGAAGCAAGGTAATTGGAGCAGTTGCGGAACTTAATAATACTACAACTTCTTGGAGCATTGATCATGGCGGAGATGCACCTAAGAATTTACAGGATATTTTAACAGAGCATGGAAATCTCAATAAACTTGGAATAGGGTTGGACAGCAACGGGAAATTTAAGATTGGAAATATTGAAGGAAATGTAGTTTATCAGGATGGAGAGGTTTTTGCCAAAGTATCTGCAGGAAGTAAGGCATTTGCGGGGGAAGAAATTAGGAAATAATGAATATTGTGCTTGAAATTGTGAAATATTGTATTTTTTTTAGAATTATCTGGATTGATTTGAAAAAAAGGATTATTCCTGAAGAAAGTTTTGTTATTTTACTTGTATTAGGATTAATATCAGCAATTGAAAATACCAATTTAGAAGGTTATTATTTGGGAATTTGTGCTTATTCAATGCCAATGATAGTGCTTTATATTCTGGAAGATTATTTTGGAAAAACGCTGATAGGCTTTGGGGATGTGAAGCTGATGATGGGGATTGGTGGTATTTTGGGATATTTTGGAGTGGAGAAGATTGTAAATTTTTATATGATTTTGTATATCTTTTCTGGAATAGTTGCTTTTTTATTTTTATTTTTGAAAAAGTGGAAAAAGTACGAATATATACCATTTGCACCGTTTATCATCGTAAGTTATGTTGTTTTTGAGATTTTTGGCAAATAAAAGTTGGGGAAAAAATGAGAAGGAATAGTGGAGAAACATTAATTGAGAGTTTGATTTCGATGTTTTTTGTAACAGTTATCATTGTGTCAGTTGCAAATTTATTTTTACAGACATTTAAAACAGATATTAAAGTCGATAATTTAAATGAAAAGAATGTAAATATTGAAAATATGGCTGAAATATTAAAGGCAAAAAAATATATTGAAATTGTAAATTTTATTGGGAAATATGAGATTTCAAAAGTGGAGGATTTTTATAATAGATTTGCAGTTGAGAAAAAATATCAAGTTTTAAAAAATTTGGAACAAAAACGAGATAAAAGGGGAAAGTTTCAGGAAGATAAAATAAATGTGGAAATAAAGAGGACGGATGGGTATTTTATGAATGAGTTTGGACAGAAAGAATATATTTTTGAAATAAATATTGATAAAATAAAGGATTATTATTTTCCAAATATTGATGAAAGCAGTTAAAAAATTAGTTTGTAGGAGGAAAATAAATGAAAAAAAGAGAAGGATATTTATTAGTCGAAATATTAATAAGTATGTTTATATTTTCTGTTCTTGTATTCATAGTTTCTGTGTTCTTAAAACGTGCAGTTATTGTGGAAAAGGCAAAGAAGGATAATCAGAAAATGTATGAGAAAATATATTTTTCAATGGATAAAATTGTTTTGGATATAAAGAATAGAGATATTCAGGGATTTTCTTATGAGGGAGAGAATAATAACATTTTTGTTAAAGAAAATAAAATAGTTTTTAAATTGAATGAGATTTTTTACAAAATTGAATTTGATAAAGGAAAATTATATATTTCAGATGCTGAAAATTTAAGAAAGTTTGGAAGCAGGGTTGAAGTTGGGAAATTTCGTGAGGCAAGGTTTGAGAAAGTGGGGGAATTACTGATTATTAAGTTAAATAGTAATAGAAATGATAGTGTTAGGGCTGTGAGAATTTAAATTGAGGTTTTGGATAATGAGAAATAGATATTTTAGGTTATTGAAAAATATAAAACTTGGAGGAAAAAATAAGAATATAAAAAAAAGAAATGAGGGAGCTAGCCTTGTTTATGTTTTGGTAATTTTGTCAATAATTTCAGCATTTTCAATTAATTTTGCTTACTATGTGCGACAAAAAAAGGAAATGGTGTTTTTGAAAAGCCAAAAGGAAAATAATGTTGAGAAGAAATTTTTGATACAGAAGGAAAATCAGAATGTAGAACGAATTTTGAATAAAGGGATTTTATTTGATGGGAATACGGTTTCGTTAGATAGGAGAGAGCGATATTTTGATAGTGCTTTAAAAAAAAATGGGCAAGCTGTTGAGATAAAAAATTTGATTTTTTTAGCAAAAGATACTGAAAGTGTTGGGAATTACAAGGTTAAGTTAATAAGGGATAGCAGTGATAATGAATATTCATTACCACTTGAAGAAAATAAGGTTTATAGTGAATTGAAAGTTATTTTTGCAAGGAAAATTTTGAATGAAGAGATATTGTTTCAGGAAAAGATAGAGTTTGGGAGATTGAGTCCGCTGGAAATAGAAATGAGGGTTTTGGAATCAGGTTTTTTATAAAACTGTTCAAAATGGAATATTAGAAATAAAATAAAATAATAAAGGGGGAGTGATGGGAGAAAAAATAAAAATATATATAAGAAGTAAAAATAAAATTTATATATATTTTAACGAAGAAATATATTTTTTTGAAAATCAGGAACTGGAAATGGCTTTAGAGTCGTTTTTTGAGGAAAATCAGTTTGAAAAAAATATGAAAGCGGCTGTGATTTTACATTTTTCATATTTTTTATTTGGTAATTTTGGAGAAAATGTGGAAAAATCTGATAAAAAGGAAAATGATGTTGAAAATTTAGGAAAAAAATCTATAAAATTGGAAGATATTTCGGAAATTTTTAAGAAAAAGATTAGTTTTGTGAATAGAAAATTGGTTATAAATCATTTGGAAAATCAGTTTTTGGATATTTATTTGGATAAAAGGGAAATTACTAAAGTAAAGAATTGTTTAAAAAAATATCAGATGGTTATTTCGGAATTAAAAATAGATTTTGATGCTGTTTACAGTTATTATAGGGATAGAACTTTTGAAATTAGTCAGAATGAAAACTTTGATAAAAATTTTGAAAATAACGATGATTTTTTTAAACATCAAGAAAATTTTCAGAATGCGACAGGAGCTGTGGAAGGTGTTCAGGAAACAGGAATTATAAAAAATTCAAATATAGATAGAAATTTTGGTGAAATAGAGGAAATTGATATAAATGAGAAGAGTAGCGATAATTGGGGATTTTTTGACAATGGTGTAAAATCAGGGAATAAAGGCGATAGAATTGAGATTTTGCAGATTGGGGAAGAAAGTAGCCTTAGAATCTTGATTGCGGATGAGAAAATTGTCGAGCTGGAAAAAATTGAACTGAAAATTGAGGATGTGGATGATGTTGAAAACTTTGATTTTGGAGATATGACGGTTGTTGGAAGTGGGGAAAATGATGTAAAAGTTGTATTTGCAGGGGCGGAGCTTTCGGATAATCCTGATTTTATGAAGAAAATGGCGATTTTTGATAAGGAGAGTGTAAAAAATATAAAACTTTCGGATGTTGTTATTGTTGGAATTTTTATCATTGCATATTTTTTGATTTATAATTCGATTCCGCTTCAGAAAAAAACTGTGGAAAATGAGATTATTCAGAAGGAGATAAAAACGCTGGAAAAGGATTATTTGAAGAAAAAGGCTGAGGAAATTCCAGATTATTCGAAGGAGCTTGTCACACTTCGTGAAATTGATGGAGCGATAAAAAGGAGAGAATATTATTCGGTTATAAAATTTTTAGTTGAAAATAGTAAAAATGGTATTGATTATACAAAAATTAATTATGAGAATGCAAAGTGGACTGTGCAAGGGGAGATGGAGAATTTTAATAATTTTGAGAGATTTGAGAATAATATTTTGAGAAAATATCCAAGTTCTGAATTGGGGTATTTGAAGGATAATGATACAGCGACTGTTTTTGAATATGTGGTTGAATCTTTTTAAAATGAAATGTGTAAAAATTAAGTAGATTTAGGATTTTAGATAAATAATCGAAACTTGAAGTTTTTTTGATTGAATAAAAAAAATAGGAAGAAATAAAATGATAAAATTGAATTTAAAAATATTAATACTTTTGGCTGGGATTGTTTTTATGATGGTGAATATTAATAAAAAGTATGGAAAGTATAAGGAAGTTTTGAATAACAGGAAAATTTTGATTGAGAGTAAAAGGAATCTGGAAAGTAAGATTGTGGATGTGGTTGAGGAGAAAAATTCAGAGAAAGAAAGAATTATGGGGGAGTATAATCAAATATTGGCATTGACGCAAAGATTATCGTTTTTGTCGATAAAAAATGAATCTGAATTTAAAAAGATGATTTATGTGTTTTCGCATGACAGTGGACTGAAAATGAAGGAAATTTCAAAGTCGGAAAATGTCTGGGAACGGAATGGGTACAGACTTAAATATATTCATTTTACAATGTACGGAAGCCTTAATGATTTTGGGAAATTTATTTATTTTGTGAATAAAAGCAGGAAATATATTGATACTTCTAAAATGTTTATGGAGCTTACGAGTGATGGATTTAAAATTTCACTTGGCTTTATAGAAAAGGTTTCAGATAAAAGGAAGATTAGTGTTGAAAATAGGAAGAAAATTGTATAGATTAATGTTTGAAAGGGGGAATTGCGGTTTTGGGAAAAAAGAGAGGTTTTAGATTGTCGATTATTTTGTTTTTAGTTATTTTGTTTGCTTGGAGCAATATTTTTGGAGCGAAAACGGCTGATTATGTAAATAAGAGTGATGTGGAAAACGCTAAAAAAATATTTATTTATGAAGTCCCAAAGAAAGTGCAGACGGAAAAAAAGGAAAATAGTGATAATAAAGGAAAAAGCAATAATAAGCAGGATAATAAAAATAATAATTCTGCAAATAGAAAAGAGGAAAATAAGAACCAGGGGCAGAATAAGAATAATGTACAGCAGACTGTAAAGGAAGTTAAAAAGAAAACTGGGG
Organism: Leptotrichia trevisanii DSM 22070; assembly: GCF_000482505.1. Taxonomy (NCBI): domain Bacteria; kingdom Fusobacteriati; phylum Fusobacteriota; class Fusobacteriia; order Fusobacteriales; family Leptotrichiaceae; genus Leptotrichia; species Leptotrichia trevisanii. The sequence continues at coordinate 10,239 of NZ_AXVL01000023.1, read as the reverse complement.
AAGTTGACTTGGAATACAGGAATGTGAAGGATATTACGGAGGCACTTAATGGATTTTTTGGATTTGAAGTGATTGGAATTGATAATAAGGTAATTTTTAGTGGAGATGAGAGCAAAGTTGAGGAAATGAGGAGAATCATAAAGTCGCTGGATAAGGAAAAGGAGCAAGTTATAATAAAGGGCACTATAATTGACACAAGTTCAAATCTGTTTGAGCGTCTTGGAATCGACTGGAGCATAAATAGCAATAACTCTAATGCGACTAAGGATAATCTGGTGGCAAAATTTTTGAATGGAGAAGTTTCGGTTGCATCAATTTTTTCAAAAGGAGGACGATTTTTAGGAATAGATTTTAACTTGCTGAAGGAAAATGGAGATATACGGATTGAAGCTATGCCGACACTTATGATTATGGAAAATGAGGAAGGGGAACTGAAGGTTACAGAGGAAGTATTGGTTGGGGAAAAGAAGACAACAAAAAATGATACTGAATATGTGGAGCCAATTTTTTCGGAAGCCGGAATTGTCTTTAGGATAAACCCTGAAATCAGGAAAATTAACGGAGTAAAGAAAATATTGCTTAAAATTGATACAGAAATAAGCAACTTTAAGCTGACTTCAAGCTATAATGCCTCTTCTGGAGCTAAACAGAAGAATCAGACTAAGACAACAATTACATTGAATAATGGCGGCTCGACATTTATTGGAGGATTAAAGCAGGATGTGAGCAAGGAAACTGTAAGAAGGATTCCAATTTTATCAAAAATCCCTATAATTGGGCCACTGTTTAAGTATCGCCGTACTAATAGGGAAATGCGGGATATTTATATTGAAATTGAAGCGGTTATTCAAGATAAAACTTAATTGAAAAACAATCATTCTAAACTTTTTACACTTCAAATGAAAAAATTTATAAATTATACTGCAAATTTCAAAAATATGTAGTATAATATCAAATAAAGACTTAAAATTAAAAAATATAATTGAAAATTGTAAATTAATGAATTTGAATTAAGGAAAGGAAAAAAATGATTTCAATTCAAAGGCTTGAAGAAATAATAAAAAAGTTTAATAGTGTTAGAATTGCTGTAATTGGCGATATGATGCTAGATGAGTATCTAATCGGGAAAGTTAATAGAATTTCTCCAGAGGCACCAGTTCCGATTGTGAATATTGAGGAGGAAAGGTTTGTGCTGGGAGGAGCTTCAAATGTGGCAAATAACTTAACTTCACTTGAAGGGAAAGTTTTTGTTTACGGAGTAATTGGAAATGATGCGAATGGAGAGAAATTTATAAAGGAGCTTGAGAATAAGAATGTGAATCCTGCTGGAATTGTGAAAGATGAAACACGTCCAACGATTATTAAGAGCAGGGTTTTATCGCAAGGGCAGCAGCTGCTTAGGCTGGACTGGGAAAAGGATACTGATATTTCAGAAGATATTCAGAAACAGCTTTTAGAAAATTTTGAAAAAAATATTGAAAATATTGATGCGGTGCTGCTTTCTGATTATAACAAGGGACTCCTTACAAAATATTTGTCAGAAAAAGTGATTGAAATAGCCAAAAAGCATAATAAAAAAGTAATGGTTGATCCAAAGCCACAAAACTTTAAAAATTATATTGGGGCAACTTCAATGACTCCAAATAGAAAAGAAATTTTGGATTATTTTGGAATGAAAAAATTTACGAGTGAGGAAGAAATCGCTGAAAAAATGGCACAATTAAAGAAAGAGCTTGAACTGGACAACGTTGTGCTTACTCGAAGTGAAGAGGGAGTTTCGTTATTTAGGACTAAACATAAGAGAATACCGACTGTGGCAAGGGAAGTGTATGATGTGACAGGTGCCGGGGACACATTTATATCGACATTTTTACTTTCGATATGTGCTGGAGCAGATTTATATGAGGCTGGGGTAATTGCAAATATGGCATCTGGAATTGTAGTGGCAAAAATAGGGACTGCTACTGCAACACAAGATGAAATACTGGAATTTTACAAAGATAATGACAATGTGTTGAAAAATATATAAAAATTGTTTATTATCAAATTTAAAGAATTTATAAAATAAAAATAAATAAGATTTTAAAGGAAAGGGAAGTGAAATTATGGCAATTATTGCGGCAGTTGAAGCTGGGGGAACGAAATTTATCTGTGGATTGGGGACTGAAGATGGGAAAATCATTGACAGGGTAAGTATTCCAACTACAACTCCTGAGGAAACAATGGCACAAGTTATTGAATATTTCAAAGACAAGGAATTCGATGTAATGGGTGTTGGGAGCTTCGGGCCAATTGATCCTGTGAAAGGCTCTAAAACTTATGGATATATCACAAAAACTCCAAAACCTTATTGGAGCGATTATGACTTAATTGGAGAATTGAAAAAACATTATGATGTTCCGATGGAATTTGATACAGATGTAAATGGTGCGGCTCTTGCTGAAAGCTGGTGGGGTGCTGGAGAAAATCTTAAAAATGTCATGTATATTACTGTTGGGACTGGAATTGGAGCTGGAGCAGTTGTTGATGGAAAAATGCTTCAAGGATTGACTCATCCTGAAATGGGACACATATTTCTGAAAAGACATAAAGATGATAAATTTGAAGGAAGATGCCCTTTCCATGGGGATTGTATGGAAGGAATGGCAGCAGGGCCTGCGATAGAAGACAGATGGGGTAAAAAGGGATATGAACTTGCTGACAGAGCTGAAGTTTGGGATATGGAGGCATATTACTTGGCTCAAGCTGTGGTAAACTATACTTTGATTTTATCACCTCAAAAAATAATTATGGGTGGAGGAGTTATGAAGCAAAAACAACTATTCCCATTAATTAGAAAATATACATTGGAATTTTTAAATGGTTATGTTCAAAAAGAGGAAATCTTAGAAAAAATTGATAATTACATTGTTTACCCAGGACTTGGAGATGAAGCGGGATTTGTTGGTGCGATTGCATTGGGAAAAATTGCGTTGGAAAACAGTAAAAGGTAACAATTAAAGAAAAAAAGTATCTGACAGTTAATCAAAAAGGGGGAGATTAATTAAAATGAGAAGCATTGTAAAAGATGGAAAAAATGAAATTAATGAAAAGGATTTATTATCATTTACCAAGAGTGTGTATTATTTATTAAATGGTAAAATTTCGCTAATTGATACACTTGAAATTGTTGCACAGAATTATGATGAGGAGTTAAAAAATAAAATAATTCACACAAAACAGCAGATTGAAAAGGGAGTTTCGCTTCACAGGGCTTTTTCAAAGATTACTGCAAATAAAGAATTTATGGAAATGGTTAAGATTGGAGAAGAAACAGGGAATCTGGAAATAGTTTTTAAAAATCTGTATGAGAAATATGAGTTTAATCAGAAAATAAAAAAAGATGTGAAAAATTTGAGTATTTATCCATTAACAGTTATAATTACGGCATTAGTCATTGTATTTATACTGCTAAAATTTGTTGTGCCTAAATTTGTACTGATTTATTCTGACATTGGACAGGAATTGCCAAAAGTTACACAAATTGTGATAAATGTCAGTAAAATAACTGATAAATATGGTATTTTTGTTTTAATTGCCATAATTTTTTTATTTTTTGGGCTAAAGAACTGGAAAAGACAGAATGAAAAGAATTTTGAAAAAATTTTTTTAAAAACAAAAATGACTGGACAAATGTACAAAAATATTTGCATATTGAATTTTACTAGAAATATGTATTCTCTGACAGATGCCAATGTTCCATTGATTCAATCTCTAAAAATGTGTACAAATTCCAAAAGTTATATTTTAAATGAGGAACTGAAAAAAATTATTTTAAAAATAGAAAAAGGGGAAAGCATTCAAAAATCTTTTAAAAACACAACTTTCTTTGATAATGAATACATTAGTTTTCTCACAGTTGGAGAAAAAACAGGAGAAATGAAAATATCTTTTTTTAATTTGAATGAAATTTATTATGAAAAAGTGAGTGAAAAAATAAAATGGTTTTTGAAAATGTTTGAGCCGATTTCAATAATTTTTATTGGAGTAATTATTGGACTTATTGTATTTTCAGTTATGTTGCCGATTTTTAAAATGGGAGAAATGCTGTAAATATTAAATGGAAAATATAAGAAATTAAAGTTGGAAATTAGAATTTTAGATTTAACACAAATAATTCTATTCTTAGTAAAAGGGAGGCCTACCTATAAGCGAATAAATAAAATATAATATATGTTTTTTAGGTAATTGTAAAAGTAATAATATAAAAACTTAATAAATACAGAGTTTTTATCTAAAATATTAAAGTTTTACAGTAGAAAGTACTGGAGACAAATGGTAAAAATTAAAACTGTAAAAACATTGTAATTATTAGAAATTTCAAACTTTTACAAATGGCCAATATGTTTTTAAAAAGGAAAATAAATTGTTTAGTTTGTCTAAAATAATTTGAATTATATCAAAAATAGTTTAAAATTGGACTTAGAAGTTATGAGTATGCTATTCAAATTTTATAGATTTAATTTTAAATGGATGTTAATATACAATAAAAGAAAAAAGGGAAATTTATGATAGAAAATTTTATAGAATCATCAAAATATACGCAAAATTTGTTTAAAATAGAGAATGAAATTATACAGAATATAAAAAAAGAAAGTTTAGATGAAAATGTGCCAATTATTACTGATGAAGTGCTAAATTATATGATTTTTACAGCTAGAAATATGAAAGCAGGGAACATTTTGGAAATTGGGACTGCAACAGGATATTCAGGGCTATTTTTGGCACAGATTGCTAATGAAAATGGTGGATTTTTAACAACTATGGAAATTGATGAAAAACGTTATAATAAAGCTGTAGAAAATTTTAAAAAATTAGGATTATTTGAAAAAAATAAAATGATTTTAGGAGATGCTTTGGAGCAGATTCCGAAACTTGATAAAAATCTAAAATATGATTTTATTTTTATTGATGCGTCGAAAGGGCAATATTTGAAGTTTTTTGAAATGAGTTATGAACTTCTCAGTGAAAATGGAATTATTTTTATTGATAATTTAATGTTTCGTGGATTAGTTGCTGTGCAAGAGGAAGAAGTTCCGAAAAGATATAAGACGATTGTAAAAAGACTTGGAGAATTTATAGAAAAATTAAACGAAGAATATAATTTTGTGTTATTACCGTTTGGAGATGGCGTTGGAATAGTAAAAAAATAAATTCTTACGATTTTTTATTTGACATTCAAAAATCATAGTAAAATGGTTAAATATTGAAAAATTTAGAATTATCTAATTTTTGTCAATTTGATAAAAATTGATTTAAATAAATAATTTTATAATGATGATAGGAAAGAGAAGTGAGAAAAAATGAAATTTCTTTTGTATAATATTCGATATGGGACTGGAAAATATTTGAATCAGCCGTTTAAGCATATAAGAGGATATTTAGGGCGTTCGGTAAGGCATATTTATCGGATTGGGAAATTTATTAACAAATATAAGCCTGATATTGTGGGACTTGTAGAAGTTGATCTTGGCTCTTTTAGAATGTACAGTAGAAATCAGGCTACACTTCTTGGAAGAATTACTAGAAATAATAATGTTTATCAGTACAAATATGAAGAAGATTCTAATTATATGAAATTTCCAATGGTTAGAAAACAAGGGAATGCCCTACTTTGTAAAAATCCAATTGTAAGAGAGGAATTTCACTATCTGGATGTTGGAATGAAAAAATTGATTATTGAGGTGGAAACAAAGGATGTGATTGTATTTCTTGTGCATTTGGCACTTGTAGGAAAAACACGGCAAAAACAAATTGTGCAGCTTTATAATCTAGTGAAAAATTGTAAGAAACCAGTTATAGTAGCTGGTGATTTTAACGTTTTTTGGGGCGAAGAGGAAATTGAGATGTTTTTGCAGGCTTCAAATCTAAAAAATGTAAATACAAGAAAAGATCCGACTTTTCCGAGCTGGAATCCTAAACGTGAACTTGACTTCATACTTTGTTCCCAAGAAATAAAAGTAAATAGTTATAAAGTTATACAAACTCAGTTATCGGATCATTTACCGATATTAGTTGATTTTGAAATTGTACCTGATTTCTCAAAAAATAAAACTTTGTAAATTAGGATTTAAAGATTACAAGACTATAAAAAAATTAAAAATATGGATTTATTTTTTGAATTTTTTTAGAATATTGACAAATAATGCGATATGTGATATAAATAACTGTCTAATAGAGACGCCCCATCTCTACATTTAGACTTCTTTCATACAAAAAAACGAGCACACGGCTCGTTTTTGTTTTATAAACAAGCTTTTGAACGGGGAATTAATAATATAGCAATTCTAGTTTAAAACGGGAGTAGAAGCTATCCATTGCTTTTTACATGTTTTTACTCCAATTTTTAAGTGGATTGATTATAGTTTTGAAATTTATGATAAATATTTAGGAGAACAGGATTACAGGATGAAAAAAGAAATAGCGATAATTGGTGGCGGTGCATCGGGTTTTCTAACAGCGATTACTGCAAAGAAAAATAATAAAGATGTTGTCATTCTGGAGAGAAAGGACAGAGTTTTGAAAAAGGTGCTGACTACTGGAAATGGGCGATGTAATTTGACAAATGTGAATGCTTCAAATCGGAACTATTTTGGGATTGAGAAGATGAAACAGCCGATTGAAGAAATTTTGGAAAGTTTTACTTCACAGGATGCGATGAGATTTTTTGAAGATGAAGTTGGGATTATTTGCAATGAGGAAAATCGTGGGAAAGTTTATCCGCTTAGCGGACAGGCGGCTTCAATTGTGGATGGGCTTAGGTTTTATGCACAGAGTCTTGGGATAGAGATAATTACAAACTTTTATGTTACAAAAATTGAGAAGGAAATGTTTGAATTTAAGATAATTTCCGAAGATAAAAGGCAGATAATTGCCAAAAAGGTAGTGCTTGCAACTGGTGGAAAGTCATATCCTGAACTTGGCTCAAATGGAAGTGGCTATGAACTTGCAAAGAGCTTTGGGCATACAGTTACGAAATTAACGCCTGTTATTGTGCAGCTGAAGGCAGAAAAAGAAAAAATAAAGGGATTAAAAGGAATTAAGTTGGATGTGGAAATTACAGCTTTGGGAGAAAATGGAAGTGGAGAGAAAATAAAAATTTGCACTTATGATGGAGAATTATTGTTTACAGATTTTGGGATTTCTGGAAATGTGGTTTTTAATATTTCATATGTTTTTCCAATTTATAAAAATGTGGAATTTGAAATTGACTTTATGCCAAAATTTACTTATAATGAAATTTTTGAAATTTTGAAAAAACGTCGGACAATATTAAAGGATTTTACAATGGAACAATTTTCTAATGGAGTTGTCAATAAGAAACTTGGACAATTTTTGACAAAAACGGCAGGAATAGAAAAGTTGTCAAAAAGTATAAATGAACTTACAGACAATGAAATTCGTAAAATCTGTACAACTTTAAAAAAATACAAAATAAAAATTATCGATACAAATGGCTTTAAGGCAGCTCAAGTTACCGCTGGAGGAATTCCATTAAGCGAAATAAATTTGGAAAATTTGGAATCAAAAAAAGTTAAAAATCTGTATTTTGCTGGGGAAATACTGGATGTTTACGGTGAATGCGGAGGATTTAACTTGCAATGGGCTTGGACATCGGGATATTTTTTAGGAAAAAATATTTAAAAAATTATAAAATTGGAGTTAAGAAGTTGTAAAATAATAACCATAATATTTTTTTCACAGTAGATAGAAATATTTTCAGAAAGGGTTAAATCCTGTATTAACTAAGATTTTATTAACTTTTACAAATAACTAAAATTATAACTCAAAGGAGAAAAATGATTAGAATAAATAATATAAAAATGCCTGTAAAACACAACGAAAATGATTTAAAAAAAACGGTTTACAAACTTTATAAAATCAACGAAAATGAAGTAAAGTCATTTGAGATTGCAGGACAGTCAATTGATGCGAGAAAAAAGGATAATGTCTTATTTGTTTATGCGGTGGATATTTCTTTTAAGTTTGACGAGGAAACGGAAAAGAAAAGATTTGAAAATGTGAAAAATGTGCGAAAAATTGAAAAAAAACCTTATTCTACGGAAAAAATTGAGAACTTTACAGAAAATGAAAATGTGAAACGCCCTGTTATTGTCGGAAGCGGTCCTGCTGGAATTTTTGCTGGACTTGTGCTTGCTGAAGCTGGATTAAAGCCAATTATCATTGAGCAAGGAAAAAATGTGGATGAGCGTGAAAAGGATGTTTATAATTTTTTCAAAACTGGAAAACTCGATAAATATTCAAATGTGCAGTTTGGAGAAGGGGGAGCTGGAACATTTTCAGATGGGAAATTAAATACGAATACAAATAATTTTCGGATTCAGAAAGTTTATGATGAATTAATTCTCGCTGGGGCTGATCCCAAAATAAATTATATGTCAAAACCCCACATTGGAACTGATAAATTAATTGAAATAATGCGTAAAATTAGGCATAAAATCGAAAGTCTTGGGGGAGAATACAGATTTAGCACAAAATTAACAAAAATAAATTATGAAAAATCTGATTCTGAAAATAATAAAATAAAAAGCATCTTAGTCGAAAATGTTGAAAATTCTGATGAAAATAAAATTTATGAAATTCCAGTTAATATTCTGGTTATGGCAATTGGGCATAGTGCAAGGGACACTTTCTTTATGTTAAATGAAGAAAATGTTGCAATGGAACGAAAAACTTTTTCTGTCGGAGTTAGGATTGAACATCTTCAAAGTATGATAAATTACTCGCAATACGGGAAATTTGCTGATAAATTGCCAGCTGCAGAATATAAATTAAATGTAAAAACAAGCAATGGACGTGGAGTCTACACGTTTTGTATGTGTCCTGGCGGTGTTGTTGTGCCATCTTCAAGTGAAGTTAGGAGGCTTGTTGTAAACGGAATGAGCTATTCACAAAGAGATTTGGAAAATGCAAACTCTGCAATTTTAGTAAATGTCTTTCCAGAAGATTTTCCAGGCGAAAGCGTTCTGGCTGGAGTAGAGTTTCAAAGAAAACTGGAAGAAAAAGCATTTGAACTTGGCGGAAAAGATTACAAAGCCCCTATTCAGTTATTTGGCGACTTTTTAAATAATAAAACTTCAACAAAATTAGGAAAAGTGAAACCAAGCTATCTGGCAGGCTACAAATTTGCAAACTTAAATGAAATTTTTCCGCAATTCATAAATGATTCCATAAAAGAAGGAATAACTTTAATGGATAAGAAAATAAAAGGATTTGCCAGCTATGATGCAATTCTTTCAGGTGTGGAAAGCCGTAGTTCCTCTCCAGTAAAAATTCCTAGAAATGAAAGATTTTTCTCAAATATCGAAGGACTTATGCCTTGCGGGGAAGGTGCAGGATATGCTGGGGGAATTATGTCGGCGGCAGTTGATGGGATAAAGTGTGCGGAGTATGTGATTGAGTATTATCAAAATAGTTTATAAGCTAAAGGGGGTAAAAATGAAAGAAAAATTAACATTTTTTGATTTTTGTTCTGGAATTGGTGGAGGAAGGATCGGAATGGAATCAGCAGGATTGGAATGTATTGGACATAGTGAAATAGATAAAAAAACTTCTGAAACGTATGAAAAGTTTTTTAAAGATAATAGAAATTATGGAGATTTAACAAAAATTGAGACAGAGTAAAAAATATAGGGGCAGTCATTAAATACCGCAACAAATCTTTTTTGACTGCTTTTTTTAAAATATTTTGCTTTGTGATATTTCTTTCAAAACTTCCCTAATCGGACATTCTCCTCCTCTCAAATATGGCAGATTTGTGCTTTTTCCTGTTTCATTAACAATTTCTGGCAAGCATTCCATCTCTATTACCTTTTCTAGTGAACTCGTTCTTTTGCCGCTAAAGTACAATTCATACGCCTTTTCCCTGTTTTTTCCATAGTTTGCAAAAAAGGTGTGATATAACGCTCTTGCCTTTATCTTCCTTCTTGAAAACGCTTTCGGCCTGCTTGATAGAAATCTTGAGCATTCGTGGGATACTAGGGCTTCCGTCCTTGAGCCTATGTAATCCTCTTCAGTATATATCCTTCTTATCTTCTCATACTGGTTAAGCAGCATCTTCGTCTGGTCTTTTCTTCTCTGACTTACATTCTCCTTTTCCTTGAAATTTTCATAAAAGTTTTCAAGTTCTGCAAAGTTATCTTTCTCAAGCCACCTGTAAAGATTTTTTGATATTTCCTT
>NZ_AXVL01000022.1 GCF_000482505.1 Leptotrichia trevisanii DSM 22070 | reverse complement strand
ACTATCAATATGACATAAAAAATATTGAAAACCTGGTAATCTCTCTCTTTAACTGTCCCTTGACAACTGAAAAATGAAAATTTTAACATGCGATTGCCCTACTGATACTTTATATATTATTGCTTTTCATAAAAAAATATTGTATAATTAATTTAAGAAATGAAATAAAAAAACTTATATTCATTGTTAAAAAAAGGCCAATTTAAAGAGAGTTTCAAAACTCTCTTTATTTAGTATTGATTTTTACAAAAAAATGTTATATTATTTAATAAATAAGAAATTGTGTTTAATTTTTTAAATTGCGGAATAAAGGGAGTCTATATTTACTCCTTTTTTTAATTTTTATAAATTAATGATAAAATTGGGATTGCATTTTTGGGAAAAGAATTTGAAATGAAATAAAGTTTGAAAGAGAATAATAGAAAATAGTTTTTAAGATATGCTTTTAAAGCATAACTGGTTATAAAAAATAAGTATTTGATATAATAGGATAAATATTGTAAAATAAATCATAAGAAAATAAAAAATTTAGATTTTATCTAATTTTAAGAGGTGATTTTTTATGGATAAAGTATTAGTGGCTTACTTTTCAGCGACAGGGACAACCAAAAAAGTTGCAGAAAAATTGGCGAAAGCAACTGGGGGAAATTTGTTTGAAATAAAGCCGCAAGTTGAGTATACTTCTGAGGATTTGAACTGGAATGACAAAAAAAGTAGAAGTTCAGTGGAAATGAATGATGAATTTAGTCGTCCAGAAATTGAAAATGTTGTAGAGAATATTGATGATTATGATACTGTATTGGTTGGATTTCCAGTTTGGTGGTATATTCCGTCTCGCATTATTCAGACTTTTATTGAAAAACATAATATGAGTGGAAAAAGGATAATCACTTTTGCGACATCAGGTGGAAGCGGAATAAAAGGCTCGACAGATTTTTTGAAAAAAAATTATTCGGATTTGAATATAATTGAAGGCAAAAGATTTGGTTGGAATGAAAGCTTGGAAAGCATTGGAGCTTGGGCTAAAAAATTGTAATTTGTTGATAGTTATAAACAACATATTGCCAAACTCAAATGAAGTTGAAAAAGAAAGGATAAAAATGAATATAAAGGAAACAGAATCCAAAAATATAACGAGTGTAAATCCAGTAAATGATAAGATTTTAAAAATTACTAGAGAATTTATGAAAGAAAATAAAAATAATTTTAAACTGAAAGACAGAAGTGAAGCATTTTTAAGAAATATCCAAATATTAAAATATTAGTTCATCATGCTGGTGCGATGGTTCCGTTTTTTGCAAACCGATTGCCACTTGTGATGCCAAAAGAATATGCAGATGATTTTAAGAAATTTTATGTTGACACGGCAATTATTGGAAATACAAAGGCTGTGGATATGGCAATTGATTATTTTGGGGAAGATAAGGTAATTTTTGCGACTGATGCTCCTGTGGGAATGCAGCCAGCTGGTGCAACTGTTGATGTGATAGAGTCTATCGAAAATTTAAATGTAAGTGATACAACTAGATATAAAATATATCGTAAAAATTTAGAAAATATATTGAATGTGAAATTTGATTAAACAGAGGTGAAAGAAGATGAGTAAAAAAATTACTGCAGGAAGAGATTTATTAGGTAATATTGCACCAAAATTTGCACAATTGAATGATGATGTTTTGTTTGGAGAAGTTTGGGTAAGAGAGGATAAGTTATCGGCTAGGGATAGAAGTTTGATTACGGTCACTGGACTTATGGCGAGTGGAATTTTGGATAGTTCTTTGAAATTTCATTTAAAAAGTGCTTTGGAAAATGGGGTTACAAGAGAAGAACTGGCAGAGGCTGTTACACATTTAGGATTTTATGTGGGATGGCCAAAAGCTTGGGCTGTATTTCGGCTTTTGAAAGAGATATATTCAGAAGATGGGACGGCTGATCCTGTAAGCAGCTTGTTTGGGAAAGGCGATTATAACGAGGCTTATGCAAAATATTTTAATGGGAAAACTTATTTAAAAACATTAGTTGAGCCGAATGACACTTCAAAAGTTGGTGTTCACAATGTTGTTTTCGAGCCAGGAGTTATAAATAACTGGCATTCTCATTCAAATGGACAAGTATTATTGGTGACTGATGGATACGGCTGGTATCAAGAAGATGGGAAAGAAGCGATAGAATTACATCCAGGAGATGTTGTGAATATTCCTAAAAATGTTAAGCATTGGCATGGAGCTGCAAAAGGCAGTTGGTTTACGCATATTGCCTTGTCAGATGGCGGTTCGACTGAATGGTTTGGAATATTGTCAGAAGATGAATATGAAAAGTTGCCAAAAGCAGTGAATGCGAGATAAGTTAGTATAAAAAAATTATAAAATGAATGAGGATTTATGGAATTAAGAATTTTAAAATATTTTTTGATGGTTGCAAAAGAGGAAAATATAACAAAAGCAGCGAAATCGCTTTTTATTACACAGCCAACATTATCACGGCAATTGGCACAGCTTGAGGAAGAGCTGGGAGTTAAACTTTTTACGAGAAGTAATCATAAAATTTTATTGACTGAAGATGGGAAGTTTTTGCAGCGAAGGGCGAGGGAAATACTTTATTTAACGGAAAAAACGAAAAAAGAGCTGTCTTATGACAATGAAATTGTTGCTGGAGAAATATCTATTGGATGTGGCGAATTTTTGGGAATGAATGAACTTTCAAAATTACTCTCGGAATTTCAGGAAAAGTATCCAAATGTTAAATTTGACATTTATAGTGGGACAGCCGAAGATATTATTTATAGAATTGAACACGGTTTTTTAGATATGGGACTTGTGTTTGACTATATAAATAAGGAAAAGTATAAATTTATAAGATTGAAACAGATTGAAGAATGGGGACTTTTGGTTAGAAAAGACCATAAATTGGCTTCAAATAAATTTATTTATCCAGAAGAAATAAAAAAGAATCGGTAATTATTTCTAAAAATAAATTAATTCAAAATGAATTTGCAAATTGGATGGGAATTCCTACAGAGAAGTTAAATGTTGGCGCTACTTTCACACTGGTTTATAATGCTGCGATGATGGTGAAAAATGGAATGGGAATGGCAGTTTGCTTAAAATTAGAGAATAATTTTGAAGATTTGAAATTTATTCCATTTTATAAAGCAGCAATTTCTAAGACAATTTTGGCTTGGAAGCCGTGTTTGAAATATTCGGTGGCGACGGGAAAATTTATTAAATTTATTGAGGAGAAAAGAAATGCTACTAATTTTTAATATTTTTGAACTTGGTATCAAAGAAGGCGAAAAAAATGCATATGTGGCAGTTGGTAAAAATAATATTACAAAATCAGTTTTTAATGATAAAGGGACACTTGGAATGTATTTAGTTCAGGAAAAAGGAAAGCCCAATATGACTTATATGTTTGAGGTTTATGAAGACGAGAAAAGTTACCAGGAACATATCAAGTCAGAACAATATAAAGAATTTTTAAGACAATCACCAACAATCTTGACTAATCATAAAAAGAAAATTCAAGTAATGCCAGAGTATATGGGAGATAAAAAGTTTGTGCAAACAAGAAATACTCGTGTAAATTATGTTACAGTTGATGTAAAAGAAGGATTTAATGATGCTTTTAGGGAAATTGTACTTGATGAAATGAAGCAGTCGATAAAAAAAGAAGAAGGTGTTTATGTGATTTATGCTGCAACAGCAATAGGAAATCCGAATAAATGGTACTTTTTTGAAATTTATGAAAATGAAAAAGCGTATCAAAAACATAGGAAAACAGCTCATTTTAAAAAATATATTGAGCAAACGGAAAATATAATTGAAAACAAAGAATTTATAAATATTGAAGGTGTAATACTATTAAATAAAGGTAATTTAAATTATGTAAAATAAAAATATTAATTTTGAACTTTGGAAAAATATATAAAAAATGGAGATGATTTTAAATGAAAACAACAAAAATACAGGAAATAGATGTGCCTAAAGTAGCACTAGGAACTTGGTCTTGGGGATTTGGAGGAATCGCTGGAGGAGATTCGATTTTTGGAAATAAATTAGGAAAAGATGAATTGAAACCTGTTTTATCATTTTAGCTTACTTTACAGAACAATTGAAACAACTGGAATTTTAGATTATTGCAAGGAAAACAATATCGCAGTATTTTCGTACATGGTATTGGAACAAGGCGCTTTATCTGGAAAATATACAAAAAAAAATCCATTGCCAGCTGGAACAAGAAGGGGTGAAGCATTCCCGCCTGAAACTTTGGCAAAATTGGAGCCATTATTTTATGAAATGAAAATTTTAGGTGAAAAATATTCTGCAACAATTCCTGAAATTGCGACTGCTTAGGCAATATCAAAAGGAACAATTCCAATAATTGGAGTTACAAAACCTAATCAAGTTGACGATGCCAAAAGGGCTGCAAGTGTTGAATTAAGTGATGAAGATGTTGAGCTTATGGATAGAGTAGCTATTAGTACAGGTGTTACTGTGAAAGGTGAATGGGAAAGTTCGATGTAGTTTATTCATAGGATGAGCTTTATATCTAGTGTTTATAAAAACGATAGTTTGGAGGAATAAGCATAAAAGCGTTGAAATATGCTAAAAAATTGTGGAATTAGTTAAACAAATTTAAAATATATTGTTAAAAAATAATGTTATTAAATAGCACCAAAAATTTTGGATACAAACAAGATTAGAGGTGCATTTTTTTGTTAAAAAAGTAAGTTTATTTTCAAAAATTTGATTTTATTACAATATATACTAGAATCCATTTAAAATAAAACTATTAAAAATTATAGAAATTTAGGGTTTAAGTAAAATAGTCATAGCATTTGAGGCAATTTTACTATACAATAAAAATCATTAGAAATATAGAAATTTAATAGAGTAAATTTCAAAAAAATGATATAATAAAAACAGAAATTGAAAAGAAAAAAAGATAATGTGTATAACAATTACTGTATTTTAAACGAGGTTTTAGTATAAGAATTAGATATTTAAAAAGGAGTCGATATGAAAATTAGGAAAAATTTGTTAAAAATTTTAACATTGCTTATTTTATCAGGAAACATTATAAATGCGAGCTATATTAAAGAAAAAAATAAAATTTATTTTACTGATGAAGCTACAGAACCTGAAAGAAAGGAAATTGTAAAAAATGTAGATTTCAGGACTTTTAAAATTTTTGAGGAAAATGATGATTTTGCAAGTGATAAAAATAATATTTATTATAAAAATAAAAAGTTAGAAAATGTAGATGTGAATTCTTTTCAGATTGAAAATCCTTTTATCGTAAAAGATAAAGATAATGTTTTTTATATTACAAATAATGAAATTATAAAAATTAAAGGATTTAGTCCAGAAAAAAGTGAAGTTATTGTCCAGTTTTACGTACCAACTATACTAATTAATAAAAATGGTATTTATACTTTTGATAAATATGAAAATGGAGAAATTACGATAAAGTCAATAAAACCTGCTAGAATAGATATGAATACTCTAGAAGTCGTGGACGGAGAAAACATGACGATGCTTTTGTACTTAAAAGATAAAAATAACGTTTATTTTATTAATTATAAAGAAAGTGAACAGAAAATTTCAGATATTGATGTCGAAAATGCAGAGGATGCGGGAAATGATAAATATAATATCGATATTGAAATAAAAAAATTAGAGAGTGCAGATAGTGGCAGTTTTAAAATAGATTCTATATACGGGAAAGATAAAAATAACTTATACTTTTTAAATAAAAAAATAACAGGTGTAAATCCTAAAACTTTTAAAGTTGTTGGCTCAAATAAACTTATTATCAAAGATGACAAAGGGGTTTATTATCTTGGAAGAGAAGAAGTGAAAAAAATCCAAAATGCTGATTTAAATACTTTTGAAGAAGTATCGAAAGAGTATTATCGAGATAAAAATAATGTTTTTTACTATGATAATTATGATGGTGATGTAAAAAGAGTTAAAGGGGCAGATGCAAAAAGTTTTGAAGTAATAGATGGTTATGCGTTAGGAAGAGATAAAAATGCTGTTTATGACAGAGGAAAACAGATAAAAGGCTTGGATCCCGTGACATTTGAAGATTTGAGCGGAAATTTTTACAAAGATAAAAATGGAGTTTACTATGAGGGAATGCTGATGAAGGGAATTGATCCAAAATCTTTTGAGCCATTTGTCAATTATACACATGTGAAAGATAAAAATGGAATACATAACTTTTATCAAAAGGGCAATAATGTTGTTGTTGAAAAAGTTGAAATTTCTCCAGAAATTGATTTGAAAACTTTACAACCTATTGAAAATTATTCTGAATATTCAAAAGATAAAAATAATGTCTATTATAATTTTAAAAAAATAGAAGATGCAGATGTAAAAACTTTTGAGCCTGAAGGATATTCCATTGGGAAAGATAAAACAGGAGTTTATTATGGAACACATAAAGTAAGTGGTGTAGATGTAAATAGTCTTGAAGTTTTGAAAAATGATTTTTTCAAGGATAAAGACAATGTTTATTATAAAAATAAAAAAATAGAAAATTTTAAGCCAAAAAACTTTGAAGTAATAGACTATTCTTTAGTAAAACAAAATGAAGATTTGTACTATTTTACTGAAGATGAAAATGATAATACAAAATTTGTCCTATTAGAAAGTAAAAATGTCGATATTGATACTTTTCAAATTCTTGATGAAGATTATACAAAAGATAAGAATAATACCTATTACAAAGGTAAAATTTTTAAGGAATCAGATGCAAAAACTCTTGATATACATTATAATGAAAATGATAAGGGGTATAAAATAAGGGATAAGAAAAAAGTGTATAAAACAAAGAAATGATATTTATTTTGCGATTGACTTTTTTTAAAATATGATATAATTAAATTGTTAAAAACCCTAAGGGGAATTTATGATATGTAATAAAATTGGGATTAAAAGCTAGATTTTTCTAGCTTATCCCAATACTTAAATTACATATCAAGAAGGTTTAGAACCGTGGATAGCAGTGAACTTATTAGACTTCTAAGTTATTATGTATATTGTTTACAGATTGACTAGATAGTCGAAAAATCTCGAATTTCACCTCTGCCTCTACCTTTAGGGGATAAAATACAAAAATTAATAAAATTAACAATTTTCCAAAAGCCAGACAAATCCTTTTCCCATACGTATATCCGAACCATTAAAATGATTTCCCTCATTCCATTCCAAAATACAGTTTTTTACATTTTCAGAACTTTCTAAAATTTCAATATATTCCCTTATATTATTTCCAATTTTTGACAAGATCTGATGTTTAGTTTTTTCTTCGAAATCTCCTAAACTTAAATAAATATTTTTCACCAAAGATTCATTTTTTTTTACAAAATTCATCCAATCTTTATACCAAACCGATGGTGAAGCTCCAGCTATTCCAACAAAAATATCTGATTGATAACCACTCCATAATGAAAATAACCCAGCAAGCGAATATCCACCTAAAATATATTTCACATTCTTATTTTGAATATTTATAAATTCTGTCAAACTCGGAATCAACTTTTCTTTTACAAATTCCAATGTTTTACCAGCTCCATTTCCAAAGTTCCCTTTTCCACGAAGAAGTGGCATCTCCCACGGAGTCAGTTCACTGTTCCAGTCATTTATTTTAAATGCAGCAAGACTAAAATTTTTATTTGTATTTTCAGAAATATATTTCACTTCATTATCTAGAACTTTGATATCATTTTCGTCTACAGGCTGTATTAAAATGTAGTCTGGATTTTTATTTTCTTTTATATACAAAATACACTCTTTTTCTTCTATTCTTAAATTTAATTTTTTCATAGCAGCTCCTTTTTAATATTTTTGGAATATTAAATCTATTTCAAATAAATTTTGATTAATATACTTAATTATAGCATATATTTAAGAAATTTTATTCAAATTTATCTATGATATTATTATAGTTTTTTTCTTTAATTATATATATTTAATTTTTTTTGAAATTGTAGTAAAATAAATTATACAGTAAAAACTTTATTTTATAACTTTAAATTTATTATCCAATAAAAAATAAAATGATAAATTCCAAAACTTAAAGAAATTAAAAAAGAGCAATTTTTCCTTTTTACAATTAGATAAACGCACAATAATAGAATGATAAAAAATTATGAGTATTAGATACAAAATTTTAAGATGGGAGTTATTTTTATGAATAAGGAAATTATACAAATATGTGATATTACAATAGCAGTAAAATTTGCCTTAAAAACAAAAACTAAAATTAAATATTTTCCTTTTGAATATGAAAAAAGTATAGAATTTCTATTCTCTAAAAATAAAATAGATCTTTTAGAAAAAAACTATAAAGCTGGAAATATTGAAGAATGGTTTGATTATTGTTTAAAGTTAAGTTTAGAAGATATAAAAATTTTATTACCCGTTTCTTCTAAAAATTTAAATATTCCCAACGATTTAAATACAGAGAAGATTAAACTCATTTGCTATTTTAAAAATAATTTGATTCTTTATTTTACACCAAAATGGAAGAAAACAAGTGGTGGATGGAATATTATTTATACTGCTCACAAATACAAAAATTCTATCAATGGAAAACTTAAATTTTATGATAATACAGAAGATTTTAAAGATGTATTGAATAGAATAGCAATTTTGGCTGATAAAATTAATTTTACAAATTTTGGAAATACCTTTAGAAAAGCTCTTAACATTTTAAATGGGGAAAGTTTTGAAAATATAAGAAATACTCTTTATGGACAAACTCTTTTCAAAATGCCTGAAATAAATGCAAAACTTTTTTATTCAGCCAAAATTTCTGATGTTTTTGGTGGAATGGGTTCCTGGAATGACAGTCCTCCTTATTATGCACACGAAAAGGGGCTTGAAAGTAAATATGACAGTCTTACGGAAGAACTTTTGACACAAATTAGGCTTGCTCTTTTATATTCTGTAAATGAATGGTAAAATATAGTAAAATTATAATGAATGATTTATGGAATTACGGAATTTTTTCAAAATATACTTATTATTGTAGTTGTAATAACAATTATTTTTCTAATAAAAAAATTAATGATAACAAAAAAATTAGAAAAAAAGGAGAATAAAAAAGTGGAAAACAAAAATTTATCTATATATGAATTAATAAAATCTTCTATTCGAGAGTGTGGAAAATTACCTGAAGATTTTGCTTTGCCTCAAGAAGAGGAGAATGGAATTCCTTGGGCAGATGGTGCAATGGATGGCGTTTTTTTGTATCATACTGCTATAAATGAAGAAAATATAGAAAACTTAGAAAAAATTGAAGTTGATGATGAGTTGAAAGAAAAATTAAGCAAATTAGTAAAATGATATACTATATCTTTTTAGAAATTTGAATAAAATTAAAAAATAAAGTGGCGATAAAAATAATAAATTAGTAAATAAAAAAAATACGGAGGTTAAAAAATGAGTATAAGTTTTTATGTAAAAAACAAGAAAAAATTTTTAGGTTATGAACCAGTTTTAAATGTTGAAACTGCATTGAGTTTGCTGGATAAGGAGCTTTACAGCTACAATACTGGAAATATTGATATTAATGATTTGCTGTTATCTCCTGTTTCTAATTATCAGTGTCTTTTAATAGGAGATGGTAAGCAAAGTGCAAGAGGATTTGAATTGTATTATGATAATAAAAATAAAAATTATAGCATAAGGGTTTTTACACCATCGTCCAGAGAAGATTGGCTTCTGGCATTGGAATATATAAAAGCATTGGCTAAAAAATTTGATTCAAAAATTATAAGTGAAACGGGAGAAGAATATACAGTTGATAATATTGATAAATTTGACTATGAAGGTGATATACTTTATGGAATAGAAGGAATTTCATCACGAGTTAAAGGTGAAGATTCGACTCTTTACAGTATTTTTGGAATAAATAGGATTGTTTCCTTTAATCAGGAAATGATTGATAAAATAGAAAATTCAAATAGCCCTATTGATACTTTTTCTAATATGGTAAAGGAAATACAATATTTAGATGCCTTCTCAGCAAATCAGCAATTTTTCAGAAATAAGGAAGACGGGAAAATAATAGGAGCTTATACTCTTACACAAAATCTTAGGACGATACTTCCTTATAAACCTAGTGTTGAATTTGAAAATTCAGATATGGTTAAAAATGAAGATATTGCTTTCTGGAATATTGGACTGGTAACTATTGATGGAGATGAAAATGATCGAAACAGTTATAATGTTGCTGCACATTTGGATTACGATGACTTTATTAAAAATTTACCGGAAAGTAAATATAGATTTATAGATGCTTCATATATTATGGTTGAACCGTTAAATAGGGAAGAACTTTTAGGATTAGTGAAATAAAAACTGTGGAGAGTGAGTAATGTTATTTTTAGCATATTTGTTTATTTTTTCTTTATTATCAGTTTTAATAGACTTATCAGTATTTTTTTCAATACTTTCTTTTGTACTAGGTGGAATGTTGTGTTTTAATAGCGGCTCTTCTTTACAAGAAATAGCAATTTGTGCTTTTGGATTATTCCACTTAATTTCAAGATTATGTTATCATAGTAAAGGAATGCGTGCTAGTGGTAATTCATATATTGATTATAATACAAGTTATAATTTTATTTCAATTTCTATAGCAACTGTTATTTTTGCCATACCCATTTGGTATATTATTGTTAAATCAAACATAATAACATTAGAAAATTCACCTTTATATATTTTTATCCCAAGTCTTTTTATATCTTGGGCTATACTCTTTAAAATAGTGGATAGGATTTTTATACACAATAGAGAAACGCAAGAAGTAGTTTTAGGAGATTATTTTACTATTTATAAAGGTAGCAGAAGAAGGCATAGACATATCTATATTTTTAAATTTAAAGATTCTCCAGATTTGTATTCTACTGGAATGTGGAAACACAAAATTTTTATAGATAAACTTGGCTCTAAATTTTCTTGTACTTTTGGAAAAGGAATTTTTGGAACAAGCTATATAACAAGTATAAAATTAATTGAAGATGCAGGAATAAATGCTCCTGAAAATCAAAATTCATATAGTACTTTTCCTTTTAAAAAGAAAAGTTTAACAAAAAAAGATTATTCATTTCCTTGGCATATATTATTATTTGCTAGTGGAATTTTAGTATTTTGTTTTGGGCTCTTTTTTCTTTATGTTGCTCATATTGGACTTCAAAATTCTGATGTTAGCTTATTAAAATATATTGAATTATATAAAGTTATTGGATTAAGTGGTATCATTTTAGGTATTACTCTTGTGATAATTTCTGCTTTTATTCTTATTAGAAAAAAATAATATTTGGAGGCTTATAGAATGAATGAACCTAAAAAATGGGGCTATATTTTTGATGAAAAGTTAAATATGTATGTTCCTAATTTACCAAGACAAAAAAAATTCGCAAAATTACTTTTGATTTTATCATTAATATCTTTTGTTGCTGTTTTAATACAAATATATTTTTGGAATAAAATTTCTTATGAGAAAAGATCATTTTTAGCTTATACCCATGTAATATTTTTTCTTTTTTTAGCTATATATCTTGTTTTAAAAATAAATATTCATCTGATAGAGAAAAGGTTAGAAGAAATTAAAGGATTAAAATTGTCAAAAGATCTTGAAATAAAAGCTTTAAAAAATAGACGATTTTTTGCATATATAATGATTTGGGTTCTTTTAATTGTTATGTTTTTTTTTCATCCTAATATATTAAAACAATTTTCAACTAGATATATTTTTTATTTAATTTTTGCCATTGTGGCATCTATTTATAATTTCTATGCACTTTTTAAAGAATTTAAAAATAGTAAATATTCTTTAATCATAATTGGAAAAACAATAAAAATATATTTTGAAAATAATGAAAAAGAATATATCACAACAGATAATATAAGTTATGTTAAATTTTATGCTATTGCTCGTGGAAGAGGAAGAAGGGATAGAAATCCTACTTTACAAATCTTTGATAGTGAAGAAAAAAAGCTTCTTGAAATGACTATAAGTGCTACTGATTATTATTCATTAAAAAAATATTTTGAAAATTATAATGTAACAATAGATAATCAATATAAAGAATTTTAATAAAGAAGAGGTAAAATACTGTGGAATTATCAGAAAAAGATGAAGAATATATTATTTCACTACTTGAACAAGGAAAAAAAATAGATGCTATTGTCTTTGTTAAAGATAAAACAGAAATGACTTTAAAAGAAGCTAAGGATTGTATTGATAAAAAAATCAATAATGAACACTATGAAAAAAATATATCTGTTTCTGAAGAAGATGAAAAAAATTTATCTTCTTTGGTTAATGAAAATAAAAAATTACAAACAGTTGCTTTTCTTCATAAAAATAAGGATATGTCTTTATTAGAAGCTAAAAATTATACAGATAATTTAATTTTTAAGAAAAACATTGAAACTAATAGAGAAAATACGGATAAACGGGGCTATATTTTTGATGAAAAATTGAATCTTTTTGTTCCAAATTTAGCAAGGCAAAAGAAAGCACGAAAAATAATGCTGAGTATTTTTCTAGTACTTGTAGTTATTTTTTTAATTCAGTTGATATTTTTAGATAGAAGTTCAGATATAAAAATGATAATTTTAACATATTCTATCTTGGGTATTTTAGTTTTTATGATAACTTTACCTCTAGTTAGCTTAGATATCTATAATACAGAAAATAAATTAAAAACTCTTGGAAATTTAGAACTTTCAGATCAATTTGAAGTTAAAGCTTTCATTAGTAATTTTGATTTATTTTCGAATATTTTATTACTTCTTATATTTATTATTGTGATACCTATTGTTCTTGTTAAAACGTATAAGAAAGGGGAATATAAAGATATTCTTTATCTTATTCCATTGATTGTTTTTACAATTTATGGAGTTTATGAGCTTTTAAAAATGCTTAAGTATAAAAAATATTCGTTAAATATAAGTAATAAAGAGATTACTCTGTTATATAATAAAAATGAAATAAAATCTATAAAAATTGAGAACATAAATTTTATTAATTTCTATACTAAAGAATTTAAGAAAGGAAGAAAGTATAATATTCCTATTATTCAAATTTTAGATAGAAAAAAGAATATATTTGTTGAGATGGATATAAAAACAAGCGATTATATTCTATTGAAAAAGTATTTCAAAAAATATGAAGTATTAGTAGACGATGAATTTAATAAGATTTAAAAGATAAGATTATGTGTAAATATTTAAGGAGGAATATAAAATGATTATTAGTATGATAATACTACAACTGGTAATACTTATTATCTCTAGTGCAACTCTTATATATTTAATAGTCAGAAAAAATACAATGGAATGTTTTTATGTAGAAAATGAAAACTTACATCTTAATTCTATACCTACAAAAAAAATCCCGCTTTTTGACATCGATTATGTAGAATTTTACTGTACTCGTATTCGTAATTCTTACAGAGGGCAAATAAGGATTTATAAGAAAAATGCAAAAGTGGTTAAACGTTTTTTTCAGACAAGTAAAATTTCACTTATTGTTACTGAAAAAATGGTTTTAGATGAAATACAGAAATTAACGCCTATTTTAAAAGAATATTCTATACCATATACTGTTAAATATGATTAAATTAGAGATATAGAGTTTTTTAAATAAATTACTATTATTTTGATTGTGCAGAAATGACAATATTTTATATTGAAAAGGAAGTGTTTTAAATGACAATGTTTGGAATGATTGGCGAGATAATGTTTATACCCTTAATTTTTATTTTATCAATATTTCTTGCTTTAGCAGCAAGAAAAAGAATAATGAGAAAAACTGTATTCGTAGAAATTGATGAGAATTTAAAAGATCTGGGGCCACGTGAATTTTTTTATAACATATTAAAAATAGAAAGAGCGGCAAACCCGATTTATTGTATAGAAATTTTTTTGTTAATAGTAGACACTGTATATATTTTATTTGGTGGATATTTAGAGTATATTAAAGAACTGGAATTTGTAAAGGAGTATCCTGATTTTTCCATAAGCCCTATGACTTCTGTGTTTATTAAGTTCGGCATTCCAATTTTTTTATGGTTTGTTATACTTTTTCTATTATTATTTGCATTGTTTATGAGAAAGAAAGAAAATAAAAGAATTTTTAAAATGTTAGATGATTTAGATGAGGGTAACCTTTTAACTTATGCAAAAGAAGATTTTATTAATTCTGATAGAATAGTTGGAACTGGAATAATGTTGCAAAGTGATTTAAAACTTGGAAGCAGATATTTGTTTTGTGTTTATCCCGCATATATAATCCCTTATTCTTGGGTTTATGATGTGAAAGTTGATAAATTTCTTAGTCAAGGAGGAAATTATTATTCTTTAAATTTTACTCTTAATAAATCTTTTGATTCTATACAAATATTTTTTGCTAAAAAAAATATTGCTGAAAAGGCTAGAGATTTTATTTTAAAAAAATAAAAATTATATTAAAGTTATTTATAGATGTATTTGACAATTTAAGTTTTTTTTATTTTCACAAGGGGTTAAGCCTCTTTGCTTCAGAACATTTATTCTATCAAATCTTAAAGACATATAGTTTTCGAACAAGTCTATTTATTTTTCAAAAATTTACAAAGATAGTATTTTTTGATATAATAAAATTATGTAATTTTTTAGAAAGAGAAGTGAGAATAAATGGATTCACGAGGAATAAATGAGTTTATAAAAGAAAATGTTGATAAAATTTATGATGAAATGGTAAAAGTCAGAAGAGTTATTCATGAAAATCCTGAACTTGGGGATGAAGAATTTGAAACAAGTAAATTTATAAAAAATTTTTTAATGGAAAATGGAATTGAATTTTCTGAGATTATAAATACAGGAGTTGTTGCGACAATTTATAATGATAAGCAAAATATAGAAAATAAGACAGTTGCAACTCGTGCAGATATTGATGCACTGCCAATTTTGGAAGAAAATGAAGTTGAATATAAGTCAAAAAATATTGGGAAAATGCACGCTTGCGGACACGATGCACATACAACTATTCAGCTTGGAGCAGCAAAAATTTTGGCAGATAATAAGGATAAATGGCATGGAACTGTGAGATTTTTCTTCCAGCCAGCGGAAGAAACAACTGGCGGCGCAGATAGAATGATAAAAAGTGGAGCATTAAAATTTGAAAGTGATAAAAATCGAAAAATAGATGCATTTTTTGCATTGCACATGGCTCCAGAAATAGAACTTGGAAAAATTGGAATAAAATATGGAAAGGCACACGCTTCGTCAGCAAGAATACACCTTACGATAAATGGTACTTCTGCCCACGCCGCATTGCCTCACAAAGGAGTTGATGCAATATTAATCGGAGCAAAAGTTATGGAATACTTGCAATCAATAGTAAGCAGAAGAATTGATCCAAGAGAAGAAGCTGTGATTACAATTGGAGCATTCAACGGAGGCTTTGCCGACAACGTAGTCTGTGATAAAGTGGAAATGAGGGGTACAGCAAGAACAATGTCTGAAGAAACAAGAACATTCATAATTGAAACAATTGAAAAAGACTTGCCTAAATTTGTAGAATCACTAGGCGGAACAATAAATATTGATATTAAGCGTGGCTATGCTCCTGTAATTAACGACGAAGAAATGACAAAAAAAGTAGAAAATAATATTGTTGACTTATACGGCGAAAATGCCCTGGAATTAATAAAACAGCCTAGAATGGATGTTGAAGATGTTAGTTATTTCCTAAATGAAATTCCTGGATGTTTTTTTAGACTGGGAACAAGAGTGGAAGAAAAAGGCTTGATTTATGATTTGCACCATCCAAAATTTAATATTGATGAGAAAAGTTTAAAAATCGGAATGGGATTGCAATTGAAAAATATTTTAGAATATTTAAAATAAAAAAAGGAATGAGATGAATAAAATAAAAAATAATTATGAAGTTGGGCAAAAACTGGAAATTCAAATAGAAAAAATAGTGTTTGGTGGAGAAGGACTTGGAAGAATTGCTGGGTTTACAGTATTTGTACCGATGAGTGTTCCAGGAGATAAATTGGAAGTGGAAATTATCTCGGTAAAAAAATCGTATGCAAGAGGGCTTATAACTAGGATAATTGAACCATCAAAGGACAGGATTGAGGATTTGTCCAAAATTAGTTTTGAGGATTTTGATGGCTGTGATTTTGGAATGCTTAAATATGAGAAACAGCTTGAATATAAGGATAAAATGCTTGAAGAAGTGTTGACAAAGATTGCTGAAATTGATTTGAAAAAGGTAAAAATTAGCAAAATTATTGGAAGTGATAAAAAAATTAATTATAGAAACAAGACGGCTGAGCCATTTTTCAAAAAGAATGGAGTTATTCAGACGGGATTTTATTCAAGAAAGTCCCACAATGTATTTTCAGCTAAAGAAAGTCTTCTAAAATCAGAAATTGCCAAAATAATTATTGATAAATTTTTGCAGAAAGTAAATAGTTTTGCAGGTACAAAAAAGGAATTTAAAGTTTTTAATGAAGTGAATAATACTGGTTTTTTGAAGCAGATAATGGTTAGAAATAATGAAAAAGATGAAGTTATGATAGTTGTTATCGTAAATAAAAATTCGCAGTATAATCAGCTTTCAAAAGTGCTGGAAGAAATGTATGATGAAAATGACTGCATAAAATCAATCTATATTTCTGTAAAAACTGAACAGAATAACATAATTTTAGGTAAAAATGTCCATTTATTTGGAAGCCAGTATTTGGAAGAGGAAATGGAAGGATTAAAATTCAAGATTTATCCAAATTCATTTTTCCAAATTAATAAAAAACAGGCACTAAAACTTTATGATGTTGCAATAAAGTTTTTGAATGAAGAAAATAAAAATACTGATAAAATCTATGAAAAAACAGTAATTGATGCATTTTCAGGAACTGGAACCATTGCAATGATGCTTTCAAAAAACATAAAGAAAGTTATTGGAATTGAAAGTGTCGAAAGTTCAACACTTGCTGCAAAACTGACTTCTTATGAAAACTCCATTCAAAATGTAGAATTTGTAAATGGAAAAGTTGAGAAGGAACTGCCAAAAATTTTGAAGAGAGAAAATGTTGGAGCAATAGTTTTTGACCCGCCAAGGCGAGGAATTGAGGAAACTGCCCTAAAAAGTGTTATAAAAAATAAAATTGAAAAAATTGTCTATATTTCCTGCAATCCTGCCACTTTTGCACGAGATGTGAAGATTTTGGCTGAAAATGGGTATGTCTTAAAGAAAGTTACTCCTGTGGATATGTTTCCGCAGACACCGCATATTGAGGTAGTGGGGTTATTAGAAAACGATGATGTTTGAAGAGGGGATTAAAATTTTTGATAAAATAAATTGAGGAGTATCGGAAGAATGCGAAACTTATTAATAAATAATTTATAAATTTTACTAAAAATTAAACTGAAAAAAGGAAATTAAAACTTATGAAAATATACACAAAATATGGTGATGAAGGATTTACCAGACTTGCTGGAGGGGAACGTGTGAGCAAGACTCATGTGAGAGTGGAAGCCTATGGAACGATGGATGAGGTATGTTCGCTGCTTGGAGTTATTGTGGCTGAAATTCGTGAAAATGACAAGTTAAATAGTGTTTTGGAAGAAATTCGTGAAGAGTGTGAAAATATTCAGCAGCAGCTCTTTGACTGTGGAAGTGATTTGGCAGTACCAGAAGGCTTGCGGGAATATAAGCAGAAAATTGATAATGTGGAGTGGCTTGAGCAAAGAATGGATGAATATATTCCCCTGCTTCCTAAACTTGAATGTTTTATAATTCCAGGAGGAAGTAAGATTTCGAGCATGTTTCATATGATGCGGACAAGTGTGCGGAATTTGGAGAGAAAGATGATAGCTGTAATTGAGTCAGGTGAAGGGATAAATAAAATTGGACTTCAGTATATAAATAGACTTTCGGATTATTTTTTTGTAGTGGCTTGTCTTGTAAATTTGAAATTAGGAATCAGCGAAACTGTTTACAAAAGAAGTAAAAAAATTTTTAAAAATAACAAATAATTTAAATAAAATAATAAAAAAAGGAGCTGGTTTGAAATGAAATTAGGAATTATTGGAGCAGGAAATATGGGAAGTTCGATATTGAAGGGAGTTACAGCTTCAAACTTTCTTGAAAATAAAAATATAGCTATTTTTGATTTAAACAAGGAGAAAATTGAAGAGTTATCAAAAGAATATGGCGTGAAAAGAGCGAAAAGTGAAAATGAAATCGCAAAAGAAAGCAGTATTCTCATTCTTTCTGTAAAGCCAAATATTATTCCAAAAGTATTGGAAAAAATAAAAGATGGTTTGACTGAAAAAACTATTGTTTTGTCAATTGCCGCTGGAATTAGCATTAATTTTATTCAAAATATTATTGGGACTGACAAAAAAGTGGTTAGAACTATGCCAAATACGCCTGCCCAAGTAATGGAAGGAATGACGGCAGTTTCTTTTAATCATAACATTCAGGAAAATGAAAAAAGTATGATTTTTAAATTACTGAATAGTTTTGGAAAAAGTATTGAAATTGAGGAAAAACTTATGCATGCCTATACAGGAATTAGTGGCTCTTTACCAGCCTATGTTTACGTATTTATGGAAGCTCTTGCGGATGGCGGGGTACTGGAAGGAATGCCAAGGGACAGGGCTTATGAAATTATTGCCCAAACGGTGTTAGGTTCAGCCAAAATGATGCTTAAAACAAAAAAACATCCAGGAATTTTGAAAGATGAGGTAACTTCTCCAGGAGGAACTACAATTGCCGCCTTGAAAGTGCTGGAAGATGGTAAATTTAGAGGAACTGTAATGGAAGCCGTTAAGGCTTGTACGGAAAAGTCTAAAGAAATGGCAGGGGAGTAAAATCCCCTCTTTTGCAGGATTGTTCATTGCCGCAAATCCTTATCTTGCAGTAAAGATTTATACTAATAATTAAAATTGTGGCAAGATTGCTACGCAATAACCTATGGCTAGACTACGACTTTTATTTGCCCAACTCCGAAACTTCTCCTTCCAGTCGTCAAACAATCGTAGCTGAACAAATAAAAGCTCCGTCGATTTATTAAAACTAAAAAATTATATTTCAATTATCTAAAAATACTAGATTTTTATATAGTTTGATATTTTTCCACATATTTTAATTTATGATTTATCCAATATTCAAGCTGATTTTCAGACTGATTTACACGAAATTCAAGACTATATTTTGTCATATCTACAAACAATGAATCACTCTTTTGATAGATAGTTAAGTAATGCTTTCCTTTTTTATCCACGGCCACTATTTTTCCATTCTCAACTGAAAATGTGTATTGAATACTGTTATAATCACGATTTGGACTCCACACTAAACTTTTATCACCAGTCGTTTTTATATAAAATGCTGAATTCGTCGGAATAAACGCCAAGTTTAACCAATTTAGCCCTTTACTGTCAATTCCTCCAGAAATTCCCTTGTTCCCATAAGCAGTTATCTTGTATTCTCCTGTTCCTACATTTTTTACTCCTGCAAACACCATTCCTAGTGATTTTAGTTCAGCTTTTTCAAAATCCACGTTATCTTTATAGTTTAGAAAAAAATCATTTGCAGAATATTTTATAATTTTAGACTGATCCGTTATTTTTCCCTTTTTATTTATTTTTATAATTTTAAAATCTTTTTTCAAGGTATCAGATAAAAATTCATAAACATTGACTGCTGCATATCTCGAAGGCATAAAAGCCAGATAGTTTCCCACATTCAGCTGCACAGGATACTTATCTCCATTGCCTGTTATTATTCTGTAGCTTATATAATCTGGATTATTTGACATCCTGAATGAAAATTTTTCAAAATTGTTAAAATTTTCCTTATTTCCAGCATTTAATATGAAACTTAATAAAGTTCCAAGTAACAGCATAAATTTTAATACTATATTTTTTTTCATAAAAATCTCCTAAATTTTATAGTAATTTTAGTTTAAAATGAGAGTAAAAAAGTTAGGTTGCATCTATAGCCAAGTCATTTTTTTACATATTTTTGTTCTAATTTTTAAGTGGATTGACTATCATTCTAAAAATTCTTAAAAAAAGGAGTTAGTTCAAAACTTAATTTGAAAAAACCCCTAAAAATTATTTAATTATTTTTGATTTGCAATTATAGCAATTTCTACTCTTCTATTTTGAGCTCTTCCAGCTTCTGTTGCATTACTTGCAATTGGCTGTTTACTTCCATAACCACGTGAAGTTATTCTTGAACTCGAAATACCTTGTGATTCAAGATAATATTCTACTGAACTTGCACGATTTACAGAAAGTGGATTATTAATTGCGTCATTTCCTGTTGTGTCTGTATGTCCTGAAACTACGATTGTTGAGTCAGGATAAGTTTTTAGCACAGTTGCCACTGAATCTAGAGTATTTCTGAATTGTGGCTTAATTACGTAACTGTTTATGTCAAAAGTAATATTTTCAGGTGCTGTCAATTTGATTTCACCTTCACCAGTTCTTTTAACATCCACACCTGTCCCTTTTAACTTATTTCTTAATTCTTTTTCCTGTCTGTCAAAAATATTTCCAATAGCCGCTCCGACTGCAGCCCCTCCAGCTGTACCGATTAACGTTCCTTTCGTATCTTTCCCAATAACCTGCCCAATTACAGCTCCGGCAGCCGCTCCAATTCCTGCACCGATTCCAGTTTTACTAACTTTTCTTGTTCCATCAGTGGCAGTCGTGCAAGAAACCATTGTCAATACTGACAACAAGATAATTGCTAATACTTTTTTCATATTGACTCCTCCTTAATAAGAAAATATATATTTTCAATATATCGTACTATATTATTCTATTATTTAAGTTTATTTTCACTTTGAAAATATTTTATCTTGAGAAATTAGATGTTTTAGTGAAAAATTGATAAATTTGAATTTCGAGTTATAATAATAATGAAATTTGAAATAATGTAAAGGGATGATGAAAATGATTTCATTTGGGTACAGGCTCTCACCTGAAGAAATTCACAGAGAAGAAATTGGATATTTACTTGATGACAGCTTATACTTAATCAATGAAGTTGTAAAATTGGGAGTAGATTACATTCACACATTCCTTTGGGGAAAACGTGCCTATGCCAGTAAAGCCGCTTTAGGACAATGTAAAGGGCAATCAATTAATAAAGTTATAAAATCCGTTATAGACGGTAGAGCATTATTAATTGGAGCAGGAGACATAACTAGTGCTGATAAAATTTTGGAAGCTAGCGAATATGTAGATTTACTGGCATTAGCTTCATTAATAATAATAGATCCTGACACAAAAAATAAAATATCCGCAAGAAAAGAAAACGAAATAACATTAGATGTGGAAAATAGAATTGAAGATTTGGCACTTCCGAAAAACTTCCCGCCAATAGTGGTGGCAATGGAAGGAAATGGCTCTATTCCCCAAAAAACATTAGATTTATTAAGAAAAATGAAATAAATTTTAATACAAAACAGGGGCAAAATCCTGTCCCTGTTAAAATAATTTTATTATCTTTTTTCTCTTTCAATTCCTTCACACAACTCGTCTAAAGGATGGAAAATTCTTAAAATCCTGTTATCATAATCTACTTGCATGCAAAATGATCCATCAGTATAATCTTCTCTTGATTTTAAATCAAAACCTCCACGTTTTGGAACAACAATTCTAGCTTCTCTTATCACTTTGATATTTTTATATCGTAAACCATTAATTCGACATAGCGAATATGTAGTTGTAATTCCTACATATGGAAGATCTTCTTCTCTATTTAAAATTTTTCCCCTTCCTTCACAATAGCCTGATTGAATTTCAATTGGTTCATCTTCAAAATCTGCCATTATTGTAAATGAACAAAGTAATATTGCTAATAAAAATAATATTTTTTTCATAGTAAATCATCCTCCCTAATTTTATTTATCTTATACTATTCCCCATTAAAATAGTGGGTTTGCTAGAAAATAAATAACATATGTTTCTTATTTTTCAAATGGGGTTTAGTATTAATTTAAAATTTTAGCTTCTGAAACTAAAAATTAATAAAAGTGTAAAATTATGTGCAGTATGGAAGTGGTAAAATGTACCTGTAACTTGAATTCATTTATCCAAAAACAATACTAATAATAGTAATAGCTGTCATCACTGTCATCATAATCGTAGTCGCCAT
The DNA here is from genome assembly GCF_000482505.1 of Leptotrichia trevisanii DSM 22070. Taxonomy (NCBI): domain Bacteria; kingdom Fusobacteriati; phylum Fusobacteriota; class Fusobacteriia; order Fusobacteriales; family Leptotrichiaceae; genus Leptotrichia; species Leptotrichia trevisanii. The sequence goes on along the minus strand of NZ_AXVL01000022.1, from coordinate 46,033 downwards.
CATCACAGCCGCAATCGTGATCATCGTCATAATCGCTGTCGCTATCATCATAATCATCATCATAGCTATCATTATCATAATAATAACTTTGATAATTGCTGTAATTCTGAGTATTGGTATTTTTTATAGCATATTTTAATTCATTTATAGCTTTATCTCTATATTTTATCCATCCAGCATTTACGTTTACTGACATTAGAGCCAGCATTCCTAATATTAAAATTTTATTTTTCATTTTTATTTTTTCCTTGTATAATATAGTTACATTATACAAGCTCCTTTCTTTTAAAGTTTTTAATCCATATTGTCATGCATTCTTGCAAATTCAATTAACCTGCCTTTTGTAAATTTTTGATAAGTCATTATTTCAATGTTTGCATCAGATCTTCCTCCTGTTCCAGGATTTCCACCTTCACTGTTATTTGAATTTTCTATTTTCTTTGTTCTGATTTTTAACCATTGCCTTTGTTCGTTTCTAAAATTCAAGTTTTTATTTTCATAGATTTTCTATAATTTATAAAATTATTAGTAACGTATTATGTTTTTCTTCGATATTCATTATACTATGAATTTTAAAAAAGTCAATATAATTAATATAATTACACGATTATTCAAATCTAAATTTCTTTGATTTTTGCAAACTCACATTTTATGCAGAATTGAATATAATTAAAAAATTTTTATATAAAAAAACAGACACAAGATACTATCCTGTCCCTGTTTTAAAATCAAATATAAAATAAATTTAGAATGAAACACCAAGTCCTACACCAACGTGAGAATTCTTATCCTTCGTATCATATCCACCATTTACTGTAAAATTAAAGTTTCCTGCTTCAAATCCTACTTTTACGTCGCTCTTGAAGTTTCTACGTCTTTCGTATTTTGCACCTTTTAAGTTGATTTTAGTGCTTGTATTCGTAAATTTAGCTTCGTTTACCTTGCTTTCAACCTTTCCTAGTTCGTGTTCATAGCCAAGTCCTAAAGATGCCTTGAATTTAGTGTTTTCTGTAATTGGAGTGGAATATCCAACTTCAACTCCTGCAGATGGTTTTACAGAATAGTAATTGCTTCCTTTAACTTCCATATTTAAAGTTCCGTCTTTTTCTTTAATTTTTGAAAATTTACCATAGCCAAGTTTTAGACCAGCGTAAGGTTTAATTGTAACATTTTCTCCAACTTGGAAAGTTTTTCCTAATTCGTTCTTGATTGCAAATCCGTAAGCGTTGTAGTTAGCCTTGTTTTCATAAACATTATTTCCGATTACAAATCTTCTCTTCATATCGTTTTTAGAAACAAATCCATCTCCACTTAAAGTCCACTCAAGATTATTTAAGTCAAATGTCTTGTAAGCACCTAATTTAAACATTGTTACATTTTCTTTTGATTTTCCACTGTCTTTAAATTTGAAGTTGTTAATAACTGTTCCAGCATAAATTCCCTGTTTTGCATCAGCATTATTGAATAAATATGAAATTCCGTAAGCTGAGCTGTTTGAATCTGCTAATTCTGGCGTTCTTGCCTCATATTTATCCCTGTTAAAGAAAGTAGAAACATGATGTCCAGATTTATCAGCATTTTCTCTTTGTAAAGCAGAAAGTTTGTTGTCTAAAATATCATCAGTCTGTGCAATTCTTTGTTGAACATTGATATATTGACTTCCATTAATTTCACGGTAAGTTCTTGCCAACGCTTTTCTGTCGCTCAATGTATTTAAGTAATTGAATACTTGTTTGTCTTTTGAATCTACAGCAGTTCCAGTATATTTTTCATCCAGCCCATTAGCCACTTCTGCAGTTGTTTCACTATCTGCAAATTTTGCATAGGATTGTTTTTTCAAAGTAACTTTTTCTATTTTGTTATTTTTAATTTCTGAATCAGCTTCCCATACTAAAGAACCAGTTTTTACATTCCAGTTTGCAATATTGCTTGACTGAATAGATTTGTTAAATGGATCAAGTACATTACTTCCAACTGTAACTTCAGTAGCGTTAGTTTTTTCAGTAGCTTCTGCACCGATTAACAAGTCAGCACTTCTCAATACTAAGTTAGAAAGCCCTTCAATTGGTTTTGTTTTTCCTAATGTATCTACGTAAACACCTAAATCCCCATTTATTGGTTTTGTTTTGTTTGAGAGAACTTTAATAGTTCTTGTGTTGTCTACACGGTCTCTTACGGCACCACCACTAACTTCAATATCTCCATAATTCTTAATTATTCCTCCAGCAACAACAATTCCGGCACCGCCAGCAGATTCAATGTGGATTTTACCAGTATTTGTGAATTCAGAATCTTTTCCTACAACTACACCGATTGCGTCTTTTGGAGTTCCAACAGTCGTTATTGTACCGCTGTTTGTACCTTTAGAACCATTTGCCAAGTACATTCCGATACCGCCATCCTTAGTGATGTTGATAGTTCCTTTATTTTCTAAAGTATTTCCGTTGATTCCTGCCATACCGATTGAATCTTTACCGATTTCTATAATTCCGTTGTTTATCATTTTTGCATTTGGATTATCACTGTACATTCCCATGCTTGGGTTGTTTCTGTCAGATGAATCGCCTATTCTGATTTTTCCTTTAGAACCATAATATTTTTGATTTTCTGCATTATAGGCACCATCTCCGCCAGCATAGATTCCAATTGACTTATCTCCGTAAAGATTGATTTCTCCAACACTTCCAATTACATCTTGTGGAGTATCTGAAGCTGCAGGATCTTTTTTCTGGTTACGGACATTTGCCCACATTCCGATTACATTGGCTGCTGTACTTTCAATCTTTCCATTATTTAAATTTGCAATAAATCCTTTGTTGTCAAAGTAAGGCTTGTCCATATACATTCCTGTGGAATTTTCACCAAGCAGAATATTTCCGTCGTTTCTTGCAGAATTATGCGGAATAGGAGCAGAAGGCCCAAGCAGTCCGTAGTCAAATTCAGATTCTGCACTCCAGTAAATTGCAGCTGAATTTTTTCCAACTGAGATTGTTCCAAGGTTATTAAAGTTTGACGCAGTACCGTATGCTCCGATTGAGTTGCTACCTTTCATATTGATAGTACCACGGTTATAGTTCATATCGTTTGGAACAAATTCATATTCAAATCCATACAGTCCTTTAATTCCAATTTGATTGTCTTTTGTTCCAGTAATTGTTTTACCAGAATTAATAGTGAAAGTAGAATTTGTAACATCTACTTTATTATACAAGTCGTTAGGATCATCCAAGTTTACATCCTTGTCTACAAAAAGTCTGGAATTATCAAATTTAACTAATTTATAGCCAGTACCATTAATTGTCGGCCTTTGATTTGCAGGAATTTTGGCAAGAAGATTTGAAACATCAGTTTTAGACAATTCTACCTCTACGCCTTTAAGTACGAATAAATACGAATTAGGTTCCATATTGAATGTCAATTTTTCAGCATTGTGTATAAGTTTTGTCAAGTAATGCTTAACGGCTTCCTGAGGATCTGTAAAAAAGTGTGTGTTTCCATTATAAACGCTGTTTCCTTCAAAAAATGCCATTGCTCCTCCACCTGCTTTTACATCCATTGTTGTTGAAGTAGCTATAGTAAGCGGTTTTGTAGCTGAACGGTTCAGGTAAAATCCAACTTCCCTGTCCTTGACTTCATAGTGAGTTTTGCTGGCAGTTTTAGGTGCGTCAAGTTTTTCTCCAGCAATTTTATATGCAAAAATGTCTAATTTTGAATTAGGAATTGCACTGAGATTTATTTTTGGAAATCTTGCATTCGTGCTTATTGATGGCACTGTAGGATTTGGGTTTGCTGGGTTAGCTGGAGAACCTGGCGAAGTTGGATTGGTAACTGTTGGATTTCCAGAACCTTTACCATTTCCGCTTCCACTGTTTCTAATAGTTCCGCCAATGCCTGTTTTTAGGTTTCCTTTTCCATTATTACTTGTACAACTTAGCAAAGCAAGTAGCGAGATTGCGAGTAACATTAATTTTTTATTTTTTTTCATAGTAATCCTCTCCTTTAAAGAATATATATGTTAAAACTTAATAACAGTAAATGAAATTCTGTTATTCGTTACATTGTGATTATAACATGCGTTTTCAAAAAAGTCAACAACTTATTATACAAAATTTTAAAGTAAATAACTTTCTGTTTTAAAACGTTCAAAAGTTATTGAAATTGATGCCTTACCACATTTGATTTTTTTTCATTTTAAGTATATAATGTAAAACAAAAAACAGGAGAGAAAATGAAAATATACACTGCCCCAATGGCTGGCACTACTGATTATTCCTTTAGAAAGATACTTGAAAAGTTTGAGCCTGACTTTTTGTTTACAGAAATGGTAAATGCGAATTTATTGAATCGTGAGAATGATACTACGATAAACGAGCTTTTGAAGTGTGATAATAAGGAAAAAACTGGCACACAAATTTTTGGTGGAGATAAAAATGAGCTAGTTTCAGGAATTTTAAAACTGAAAAATTTTGGATTTAGAAAAATTAATATAAATATGGGATGTCCGCAGCCTAAAATCGTAAAAAATGGAGCTGGTTCAGCACTTCTTGAAAACTATAACTTAGTTAATCAGGTTCTTTTGGAAACGCAAGATATTGGTGCTGAAATTTCAATAAAAATACGTGTTGGCTATAAGGATTTTGACAATCCTGAAATTTTTTTAAATTTAGCAAATAAGCATAACCTTGATTTTATCTGTGTTCACGGACGGACTCAAGAACAAATGTATTCTGGAACTGCCAACTGGGAAATTGTTGAAAAACTAAGCAAAATGCCAAGAAATATACAGTTTTTTGGAAACGGCGATTTATTTGAACTTTCCGAAATAAAACGAAAAATAACCCCCTGCAATCTTGATGGCATAATACTTTCACGTGGCATAATCGGTAATCCTTGGTTAATTCCACAAACAAGGGAATTTCTACAGAGTGGTAAAATAAACACGATTCAAACTTTTGATGAAACAAAATCACTTGTTTTAGAGCATTTGCAAAATATCGTGGAAAATAAGGGGGAAAATAAGGCTGTGCTTGAAATAAACAAATTTTTACGTCCATACTTTCAAAGATTCTGGGATAAAAATTTGGATAGAAATAGTGAATTTGCCGTGATTGAGAATTTTTATGATGAAAATTTGAAAACTGAGATTGATAAAATTATTTTGGAAAAAGGAATCTTAGAAAAAATAAAGATAATTGAAATGCTATAAACAAAGTTTTAAATAAGTTTTTTTTATTGAAATTGTTAATAAAAAAGGGTATAATCACAGTTGAGAATTAGCTGTGATTTTTTTGAAGGAGAGTGCAAAAGATGATTTTTACAAATATGAATGATGAAGTACAGAACAAGAGCTTAGCAAAGGATATTCAATTTTGCATTGAATTTGCGAAAAAAAATGAGAATAAAATTTTATCGCTTGTACATGGAAGTTATGATGTAGGATATAATGACATTAAAATGAATGTAGGAAAATATTTTACAAAAAGTGAAAATGAGAAATTTTGGGAAAGCCATAAAAAATATTTGGATGTACAAATTATGATTAATGGAACTGAAAAAGTTGCAATTAGTGATATTCGGAATATGGAAGTTAAGAGCTTTGATTCTGAAAAGGATTTGGTAATTCTGGAAGGTGAAAAAGCATTTGATGTAGTTATGAAAACTGGGGATGTGCTCGTATTTTTGCCAAATGATGTGCATAAGCCTGAACTTAATGTTTCTGAAAATGATAATTCTGGAAATATAAGAAAAATTGTTACAAAGGTTGTTTTTAAAATTGAAATTGATAAAATGAATATTTAAAATATTGCTTATCTAAATCCTGTTTAAAAAAAGAAATTAGAATTTATAATAGCTATACTAACTTTTAATTGATTTTTACTATTTTATACTAAACACCATTTAAATAACAAATCTATTATAAATCTTTTTAGTAGAGAATTAAACCTGGTATTTATTTTCAAATAATTAAAATATAATTTTTGCTTTTTAAACTGGGAATAGTATTAATAAACAACAATATAATCAATTATAAAGATAAAAACTTGAAAAAATAAAAAAGGAGTTTGAAAATGAATTTTCCAGAACCATTAAAACAAGGAGATAAAGTGTTTTTAGTGTGCACTTCTTCTCCTATTTTTGAGGAAGATATTGAAAAATGCAAGGAAGTTGTGAAAAACTTAGGTTTTGAGGCTGTGCTGGGGGAGAGCCTTTTTGAGAATATTGGAGGATATATGGCGGGAACGCCTGAAATTAGGATAAAAGATTTACATAGGGCTTTTTCTGATGATGAAGTTAAAGGAATTTTTTGTGTGAAGGGCGGATTTAGTGCTTCGCAACTTTTGGATAAGCTGGACTATGAATTGATAAAGAAAAATCCTAAAGTTTTTGTGGGTTATAGCGATGTTACAAATTTAAGCATTGCTTTCAATCAGAAGTGTAATTTGGGAGTTTTTCATGGGCCTATGGTAAAATCGAATATGTTTAACGATTTTAGTGAATTTACGAAAAAGTCTTTTTTGAATGCTTTGAATAAGAAAAAAGGCGAAAAGTGGAAATTTGAGAATCCAACAGATGAAAAAACTGGAAAAGAAAAAGAAACACTCCTTTTGTATAAAAAAGATTTTGAAAATAAAAAAATAAATGGAGAGCTGACTGGCGGAAATCTTTCGATAATTGTTACAACTTTAGGAACAGATTATGAAATTGATACGAAAGGGAAAATATTTTTTATTGAAGAAATTGAAGAGGAAATCAGCAGAATTGATAGAATGATGACACATTTGAAATATGCTGGAAAATTTGAAGACTGTAATGCGGTTTTGTTAGGCAATTTTGCGGGCTGTGAAAATACTTATGGAGAAAATTATGAGTTAATGGATTTTTTAAAAGATTTTTTCAAGGATTATGAAAAGCCTGTAATTTATGGACTTGAAAGTGGACATGAAAAGCCTGATTTGGTAACAATGCCGATGGGGGCAAAATGCACTTTGGAGATTAATGGAAATAAGCCTGAAATTTATTTTAAAAAATAAAAAAATCATATTTATTCGTTTTTTTTAATTCAAATAATTATTTTTAGAACAAATCTATCTATAAAAGTAGTTATTTATCAAAATATTTTAAAGTATAAAAACTGATTTTGAGTATAATTAAAATAAATTTACATAGAAAGAAGGAAAAATTAATGTTTTTTGATATGCATGCAGATGTGTGGACAGATAATTTCTGGGAATATCAGAAGGGAAATAAGGATATTATTAGAAATAAATATAAGGAAAAATTCTTGAAAGGAGGGCTTTCTGGAGGAATTTTTGTAATATATTTGAATGTGAATGAAGTGGAGAATGCTGAAGAATATTTTTTTGCAGATTTGCGAGCAATGACTGAGGAATTGTATCACGCAAGAGATTTGATAAAGGTTATAAAAGAGCCATCTGATTTTAAAATTTTTGAAAATTGGGAAAATGTTAAGGAAGAAGATAAAAAGTTTGGAGTGATGCTTGGAATAGAAGGGCTTCCAGGGATTGGAGATAAACTTGATTATATTTATTTATTAAATCAGCTTGGTGTGCGACATATTGGAATGACTTGGAATGAAACAAACGCTTTTGCAACAGGCCAGAGCGGAGATAAAAACAGGGGATTGACTTCACTTGGAATTGATGCTGTGAGAATAATCAATGAGTTGGGAATCCTGCTTGATGTTTCGCATGCCAACGATAAAACATTCTGGGATATTGCCAAACATTCTAAAAAGCCTTTTTTTGCCTCACATTCAAATGCCAGAAGCCTTTGTCCGTCAATGAGGAACTTAACTGATGATCAAATTTTATGTATCGGTGAACGAGGAGGAATGGTTGGAATGAACAGTTACCACAATTTTGTCAGTCGAAATGAAAATGAAAAAAATCTGGAAATGCTTTTAAATCATCTGGAATATGTGGCTGAGAAAATTGGACTGGATAAAGTTGGATTTGGACTTGATTTTTCAGAATATTATGAGGCAGAAGGTGATGCACATGAGGGACTTTTGGGGGTGAATAACGTTACAGAATTGAGGAATATAGAAAAAGCATTGAAAAAGAGAGGATATTCTCAAAATGAAATTGATATGGTAACTTATAAAAATTTCATTGACTTTTTTGGAAGAGTGAGAAATTTTAAATAAAAAGTAATAATAAAAACGGGGAAAAGAAAGGAATTTGATAGATGAATAATAAAAGAAAACCAATTATAGGGATTACTACTTCGCTGGAATTAAACCCAAACAGACTAAATGATCACAAGACGATAGTTTCTGTGGATTACAGTAAGGCGGTTATAAATGCTGGAGGAATACCATTTATTTTGCCAATAACAGAAAATATGGAAGTTATAAGGGAACAAATTCAGCATTTAGATGGGCTTTTACTTTCTGGAGGAGGAGATCCTGATCCGATTTTATATGGAGAGGACTGTCTGCAGGAAGTTGGGAGCATTACACCAGAGCGGGATAAATTTGAGCTTGAAATTTTAGATGAGTTTATGAAAACTGGAAAGCCTATTTTTGGGATTTGCCGTGGATTGCAAATTGCAAATGTCTATTTTGGCGGAAGTTTGTATCAAGATGTAAAATATACAGGAACGACAGTTAATCATATGCAAAAGTGGCTTCCTGACTTGCCTACACACGATATAAATATTGAAAAGGATAATATTTTATTTGAAATTTTTGGAGAAAAAACTAGAACAAACTCTTTCCATCATCAAATGATAAAAGATTTGGGAAATGGCTTGACTGCTATTGCAAAAGCAAAGGATGGAATAGTAGAGGCTTTTCAAAACAAAAATCATAAATTCTTTTATGCAGTACAATGGCATCCTGAAATGATGGCAGTTCGTGGGAATAAGAAAATGCAGGAGATTTTTGATAAGTTTATTGAAAGTTGCGGGAAATAAATGAATAGTGGTAGATTAAAAATTTTTTATAAATAAAGTATTGTATTCTCTAGATTTGGTAAAAAATACTATTTAGATGAAGTTTTAGAATTAAGTTCAGATTCAGAATTATAGAATATTATAAAATTTTTATAGGAGATGATATGCTAAATAATAAAATTATAACTTTTTTAAAAGAAAGAAACTGCTGGTATGAGGATGAAAGTATCGAATATAGAGAGGCTTTATCGAAATTAAATATTGACATGAAGAGTGATTTTATACAATTTTATTTACATGCAGAAGAAGGTCCCGCTTTTTACAGTTCAAGAAAGGAAATTTATCAGTTAGGCTGGTTTTTGGTTAATACAGATTTATTAAAAAATTTATATTCAGTCAATAAATCTTTAGGATTGACAAATGATTACATTCCTTTGGATAATTTTGAAGGAGAAAATGGATTTTTCTATAATACTCAAACTGAAGAAGTTGTTCATTTAATATTAGGAAAAGAAAAAGAAATAAAAAAATGGAATAGTTTTCCAAAATTTATTGAATGGTATTTTAATATATAGATTATTTCTAACAAAGTGAAAAACTAAAATTAATTAGTAATTCACTTTTTTTCTTACATTTCAGATTTTTTATCTTAATACCATAAAAGATTGATTCCGTTTTCTTTACATTCTTTTACGATTTCAGGAGTCCAAACTGAAGCCTGAACTTCTCCAATGTGAGCTTTTTGTAATAAAAACATACAGATTCTTGACTGTCCGATTCCTCCACCGATTGTTAGTGGTAATTCATCGTTTAAAAGCATTTTGTGAAAATCAAGATTTTTTCTTTCTTCCAGGTTTAATTCTTTTAATTGACGTTCCAAAGCGGTTTTGTCCACCCGGATTCCCATTGATGATAATTCCAGTGCTCTGTCAAGAACAGGATTCCACATAATCAAATCTCCATTTAATTCCCAGTCATCGTAATCTGGGGCACGCCCGTCGTGTCTTTGTCCTGAATTTAACACTTTTCCAATTTGCATAATAAATATTGCTCCATTTTCTTTTGCAAATTTGTCTTCCCTTTCGTTTGGAGTCAATTCAGGATATAGATTTTCCAGCTCTTGAGAAGTGATAAATGTTACTTCCTTTGGTAAAAATTTTTCAAATTTACTAAATTTGTCTGTCAATTCTTTTTCTGTATTTAAAAAGACTTGATATATTTTTTTTACTGTTTCCTTTAAAAAGTCCAAATTTCTATCTTCTTTTGAAATAACTTTTTCCCAGTCCCACTGATCCACATAAATTGAGTGAGTGTTATCCAAATCTTCATCTCTTCTAATGGCATTCATATCTGTGTAAATCCCTTTTCCAGCCTCTATCCCATATTGTTTCAGTGCTATTCTTTTCCATTTTGCAAGTGAATGCACAATTTCCAATGTTGTGTCTGGCATTTCTTTCATTTCAAATGCCACTGGACGTTCAACGCCATTTAAGTTGTCATTAATCCCGGCATTCTTTCTAACGAACATAGGTGCTGAAATTCTTGTTAAGTCCAATGCTTTTGCAAGTTCTTTTTCAAAATAGTCTTTTGCTGCTTTTATAGCGATTTCTGTTTCCATAATCCCGTATTTTGGATCATAATTTTTTGGAATTATAATACTTGACATATACTCTCCTTCTTTCTCAATTTTTTTATTCTACCTGTAGATGTTATCAAAATTCTCATTTATTGTCAAATTTTTTTCTTTTTATAAATTTATTTTAGTTTTTTTATATTATTTACAATATTTTGTATATCTTCTACTAATAAAGATTGATTTTCTTCTGAATACATATGTGAAAAAAGAGAATTTAAGTTTTCTTCAAAGTTTTCAGGTAAGATTTTGCACTGCTTTTTGCAAAATTGGATTAATCGTTTTTCACCAGGGTGTGTTACTTCATTAATTGCGAATAATAGATCAAAATATGAAGCTAGGAATTCTGTTATTCTATGGTTTATGCTGACAAAATCTTTTCGTTCAACAGCTTTTTTTATTTGTTTCGGATATGCCGGCATTGCAGAGTCGATTAATTGAAGTTGTCTTTTTATGATGTTTTCTTTTAGTTGTTTTGGATAATTTATGGAATATTTATTTTTGTATTTTTCAAGAGTTCCGTTTTTGTCGTATAGGATTTTACAGGTAATTAGATTGTGCCACATGCAAGTTGTGTAGGAATTGTTTGGTTGGCATTCGATAACGACTCTTTCGATTCCTTTCATAAAATCTTCCATATCTCGATAAAGAATATCAATTTCAATTCCGTCGTTTAAGACACAGTTGTCCTCGTACTCCCAAAAGCTGTTTCCAATTTCCATATAACTGCAAAAATTTTTTAGAATATTTTTTCTTTTTTCTTCGTTAATTGGTGAATTTACATAAAGGTACACATCGTAGTCTGATTTTTCATCATAATTTTCTCCCGCACGTGAACCTCCCAATGCGATTGCTTCAATTTCTTCCAATAAAGATAATTCCTTAAATAATTGTTCTACCATTTTTCCTCCTGATTTTAAGTTTTATAAATTTTAACTATGTTAATATTTGTATTTTAACATTAAATAAATGATTTTTCTATAATTTTTTTGATTAATAAAAATGTTTAGGATATATTTGAAAATTATGTCTGTTTTGTTCAAATGAGTTTTGTCAGCATAATTTGAATATATTTATAAAAAACAAAAATAATTTGATTATCAAAATAAATAATGATATAATATTCGTGAATTTTAAAACAAGTTCCAAAATTTTTTGAACAAAATTATAAGCTATTTAAAAAAGAAATCCAATCATTAATCAAAGTAATTTTTAATGAATTATTTTATTCTTCCAATGTCATATTTACTGGACAAAAATATATGTATGAGTTATAATAATATAAAAAATATATGATTGGAGAAATAACTGTGGATGTACATCATTTAAAAATTTTCTTTGAGGCATGCAAGGAAAAGAGTTTTACTAAAGCTGCAAAAAATTTATTTATAAGTCAATCTGCGGTATCAATACAAATAAAAAAACTGGAAACAAAATTAGGAATCCAGCTTATTGAAAGAAATTCTAAAAATTTTAGATTAACTTTTGCGGGAAAAGAGCTTTATCGGATGTCAAAGGATGTTTTTGACAAGATTTTACGGGTGGAAAAGGAAATGGAAAAAATTTCACATTATGGAAAGGGAAAAATCTGCATAGGAGCAACTCATAATATTGGAGAACCTGTGTTGCCAAGAATTATGGTGGAATTTAAAAAGCACAATCCTGAAATTGAATTTGATTTGTATATCAAAAATCGTGAATCGCTTGTAAAACATCTAAAGGAAGGGACAGTTGACATTGCACTAATGGAAGAGTATTTCATTGAGGATAAGGAAATAAAGGTTATCGAAACTGAGGAATATCCATTTGTTGTTGTGGCAGGCAAAGAAATAACAGATTACAAGGAATTGAAGGAAATGCAGCTGTTAAAGCGGGATACTGTGTTGACAAGCAAATATCTGGATTTGTTTGAAAAAATAATAGGATTTAATCTGGAAAACAGAATCGTCATAAATGGAAGCATTGAAACGATGAAAAACCTTATAAAAAGTGGACTTGGGTTTGCAGTTCTTCCATATTACAGCGTTTATGAGGAAATCGAAAAAGGGGCATTAAAAGTTATTCATAACTTTGAAAAATCCGAAGATAAGTTCCAAATCGTCTATATTCGTGAAAATGGTGAAAAAACAGGAATTTCCAAATTTGTAAAATTTGTGAAGGATTATAAAATTACTCCAGCATTGTTTTCGGTAAAGAATAAGCAGTAATTTAAACAGATAATTTATAAATAAATTTTGGGAGGAAAATTATGTTAAAAGAAAATATAAGAAATTCGTATTTAACAGCTTTTGAAACTGTAAAGACATTTGTGGAAAATGATGAAAATATTGAAAAGACAGAAAAAATAGCGCGGGAATTGGCACAAGCCTATAAAAATAGTAAAAAATCGCTGATTGCAGGAAATGGTGGAAGTAACTGTGATGCGATGCATTTTGCTGAAGAATTTACAGGGAGATTTAGAAAAGACAGAAAAGCGTTGCCGTCCATAAGTATTAGTGATTCTTCACATATCACGTGTGTTGGAAACGATTATGGATTTGATTTTGTTTTTGCAAAAGGAGTAGAAGCATTTGGGCAGGAAGGTGATTTTTTCTTTGGGATTTCAACTTCGGGAAATTCTAAAAATATAATTGAAGCTGTTAAATCAGCTAAGGAAAGAAATTTAAAAACAGTGGCATTACTTGGAAAAGATGGTGGAAAATTGAAGGGAGTATGTGATTATGAATTCATAATTCCTGGAGAAACATCAGACAGGATTCAGGAAGTTCACATGATGATTTTACACATTATAATTGAAGGTGTAGAAAGAATTTTATTTCCTGAAAATTATTAAAAATAATCTAATTTCATTTTTTGAGTAATTCTGTTAACGTAGGAGGGAAATGAAAAGAAGTGTAAATATAGAAAAGCATAGAAATGGGGAATATTTAAAATTAGCATTGGGGTTTACGTTGTCAACATTGACAACTCCGCTATTAAATTCAGTTGATACAGCGGTTGTAGGAAATTTGTCAAATCCAGTATTCATTGGTGGAGTTACACTTGGTGGAACGATTTTTAATACAATTTATTGGTTATTTGGTTTTTTGCGTGTCAGCACGTCGGGATATTCTGCAAAGGCTTTTGGGGAAAATAACAAAAGAGAGGAAATTACAGTTCTGGTACGTCCTATGTTAATTTCCATTTTACTGGGAATTTTGTTTGTCCTTTTTCAAAAGCCGATCTTGTGGGGATTTATATATTTTTTTGATGCTGGCAGGGAAACTACAAAATATATATCGGTTTATTTTAATATTTTGATATGGGGAGCACCGTTTGTATTGCTGAATTATACATTTTTAGGTTGGATAATGGGACGTAAGGAAATAAAAAAATGTTTGATTTTGCAGCTTATGACAAATATTGTGAACATTGCCCTGGATTTATATTTTGTAAGAGTTTTGAAAATGGATGTTGCAGGAGTGGCAGTTGCTACGCTCATTTCACAAATAATGACAACAGTTTTATCAGTTTTTATTATTTTAAGAACTTTTTCAGCAAAGGAAATTTTACACAATGTGAATTTGAGTAAAGTATTTGATAAAGCTGAAATAAAAAAGGTTGGAGCGGTAAATTTGGATTTGGTAATAAGAACAATATGTCTTTTGGTAACAACAAATTTATTTTTGGAAAAAGCTGCACAAAATGGGAAAATCATATTGGCTGCAAATTCTATATTATTTCAGGTTCAATATCTGATGTCATATATTTTTGACGGTTTTGCCAATGCTTCGAGTGTATTTTCAGGCATAGCCATAGGCGAGAAAAACTTTAGAAAACTAAAATGGGTAATGGGAAAATCAATCCAGTTCTGTATCGCAATTTCATTGTTTTTGAGTACAGCATTTATTTTTGGCGGAGAAAAGCTGTTATTATTTTATACAAAAAATATGGAAGTTATAAATATTGCAAGCCAATATAAAATATGGATGCTTATATTCCCGCTAGTTGTAAGTTTTGGATTGGTAATTTATGGAAATTTTACAGGAGCAACAGAAACAGCATATATAAGAAATTCAATGATACAGGCATTGATAGTATTTTTAATTTTTTATTTTACTGGAACATCAATGTATAAAAATCATGGTTTATGGTTATCGTTTATAGTATTTTCATTGGCCCGATCGGCATTTTTGATGAGATATGTTGGAAAATTTTTGAAAAAATATGAAAATTTGTTAGGTGGACATACGGATAATTTAAAATAAAATCTAAAATTAATAGGCTAAATAATTAAGTATTTTTACTGTAGTTTCATTTTTAACTAATAGGTTTCTATAAGAATTTTAACAGTTTTAGGTGATATACTTCGTATTGAAATAAATTTTGAAGAAAAGAGATGGTAAAGATGAAATTATTGAAAAAATCTATGTTAGTATTGTCTGTAATGACATTAATTGGAGGAATGAGCTTTGCTGCAACAGCCAAGAGAAGAACGGGTAAAAAACCTGCTGCAAGAAGAGTGGCTTCAGAATCATATACTTGCGGTTCTGAAAGAATAACAGTTTCATATCCGGCAACAAACGCTGCCAGAGTGGTGACTAAAGCAGGAAACGTTTATAACCTTAAAGTGGCAGTATCAGGCAGTGGATCAAGATATGTTTCCAAAAATGGAAATATCGAATTCTTTAAAGGTGGAAAAGATGCTATTTATAGAGGGCCTAATGGTATTGAAAAATCTTGTACAAGAAGATAGCAAAGCTGATATTTAAATGAAAAACATAATTGACGAATCAGACAAAATTGGAAGATTTGAAAATTATGTTTTTTTTTCTACTATGTTAAAAGTATAATTAAAGATGTGGATTTATTTCAGGATTTTCAATCTGAACCGTTACATGTTCTATCCCATATTCATTTTTTAGGAGTTTTACCACATTATTTACAATTTCATAATCATTTACTCCATTGTATTCATCAAGCAAAATATGAAATGAAATACTTATGTTCTCTTCTGAAATATTCCACAAATGAAATTCATGAATATCCTTTATTTTGTCAATTGTCAAAATTTTATCATAAATTTCGTTAATATCCAGATGGCTCGGGACAGCTTCCATTAAAATAAAAAACGCCTCTTTTGCAATTTTTAGCCCTCCAGTGAAAATAACAACGCTGATAATCATACTTATTATTATGTCAAAAATAACAAGATTAGTTAATTTCAAAATAACCGCAGCAATTATGACTCCGACAGAATTTAATGTATCGCCTAAAAAATGCCACAAAGCACTTTTTACATTAAGATTCTTTTCTTTTTTCAAACTTCTCATAAGTACAAACATAAGTATGATATTAACTAGAAGCCCAATTACTGCAATTGTGAACATTGTAAAAAAATCAACATGTTCTGGATTGAAAAGCCGTTTTATAGCTTCAATAACTATCCCAACCGATATTATCATAAGAGCCAGTCCATTTATAAATGCAGAAATTATCTCAATTCTCAAAAATCCGTAAGTAAAATTTTTGTTTGGCTTTTTAGCTGAAAAAAATACCGCAATAATGCTGAACAAAAGTGCAACTACATCCGAAAACATGTGAAATGAATCTGAAATAAGTGCAAGCGAGCCACTAAATATTCCGCCAAATAATTCAACTAAAGCAAAAAATAGTGTCAGTAAAATTGAAGTTATCAAAGTTTTCTTTGATTGTGCCTGATATTTATAATGCTTTATATGATGATACTTAAAATCAATTTTTTCTTTATTCATCTTATCTTTCCTTCTTTCCTCTAAAAATATTTAATCTATTTTAATTATATAATAGGAGTTTTTTTATTTCAACAACATAATTTTATTTTATAGTAAAACTATTTTAAAGTCTTAAAATTATTTTTAATATTGTTGCAGATTGCAATTTTGTATGGTAAACTTTTGTTAGAAATAATAAATTTAAAATTGAAATGTATTCAAATTATATTTTTGTAATACCAAAGTTAAGCAATAAATTTAAGATAAAGGAGAAATATAAAATGTCAAATATATTTGAAAAAAAAGTCAGAATAAACGAATTGACAAACTTGAGAAAAGAACTTATGCAGCAGGGGAATGTTGTGGAAGAGGTTAAAGTGTTAAAGGAATTAGCAGAACTTACAGAAGAGGTTTTTGGTGAGGAAAGTGATGAAAATATTAAAATTTTGAATGAAGTTGGGGGAACTCTTAAATATGTTGGGGAGTTTGACACAGCGAAAGATGCTTTGCTGAAGGCACAAGGCTTTATTGAGAAAAAGTACGGCAAAGACAGTATTCCATATGCGACTTGCAGCCTTAACCTAGCCGAAGTTTACAGATTTATGAAAAAATATGATGAAACTGAAGATATGTACCTTAATACTATGAAAATTTATGAAAATAATAATTTGCAAAATGACTATGTTTATGCGAGCGTGTGCAATAATTTGGCTTTATTTTATCAGGAGCTTGAAAGATACGAGGAAGCGATTGAATTACAGGAAAAAAGTCTAAGGGTACTGGAAAAAGTTGGAGAAAATCCTATTCAGTATGCGATTACATTAAGTAATCTTGTACAGCCTTACTTGAAAGTAAAAAACAAAGAAAAAGCAGAGGAATACTTGCAAAAATCACTGGAACTAATCGAGAAGGAAGTTGGAAAAACTCATAACTTGTATGCGGCAGTCCTTAACAATATGGCGACTTTTTATTTTGCAGAAAATGAATATGAAAAAGCATTGGAATTATTTGAGGAAAGTGCTGAAATTTGTGAAAAGACGTTTGGTAAAGAAAGCAATAATTACAAAAATATTTTGGAAAATATTGAAGTTGTGAAGGAAAAAATGGTTTAGATGGAAGAAGGAGAAAAAATGGATTCAAATAAAATAAAAGGACTGGAACTTTCAAAAAAATATTTCGAAGAAATTTATCTTCCAGTTATAAAAAGTGAATTTCCAGAAGTTTTTGAAAAAATGGCGGCTGGACTTGCGGGAGAAGGTTCGGAGTGTTTTGGGTTTGATGATGAAATTTCGCAGGATCATGACTTTGGGCCGTCCTGCTGTATTTGGCTGAGTTCAGAAGATTATGAAAAATATGGACTAAATTTGCAGAAAAGGCTTAATGAATTGCCGAAGGAGTTTTTGGGATTTAGAGCATTGAATGTGAGTGAGTTTGGGGATGGAAGGCGTGGAGTTCTTAATATGGAGGATTGGTTTTTCAAATTTTTAGGAGACATCAAGGTGCCTGAGAACTTGTATGAATGGCGATTAATTCCAGAAGAATTGCTAGCAACGGCGGTTAATGGAGAAATTTTTATGGATAATTTGGGAAAATTTACGAAAATTAGAAATGATTTGGAAAAATATTTTCCAGAAGATATACGGCTTAATAAAATTGCCACAAGATGTATGAAAATGGCACAATCTGGGCAGTATAACTATTTGCGGTGCATGAAAAGGAATGAAATTGTGGCAGCAAGGCTTGCGGAAACTGAGTTTATAAATGAGGCGATACATATGATTTTTTTATTAAATAAAAAATATAAACTTTTTTACAAATGGATGCCAAAAGCCTTAAAAGATTTAAAAATTTTAGGCGAAAAAACTTATTTTTTAATTGAAGAACTGGTAAAATTGCCAACTGGTGCGATTAATCGAAAATTTCAAATTATTGAAGAAATAAGTGCTGATGTAATTTCGGAAATGAAAAATCAAGATATTGTTCCAAGACAGTTAACAAGCGACTTTTTACAGGATTATGGGCCTTTTGTGCAAAATAAAATTGAAGATGAAAAATTAAGAAACTGGAACCCTGCGATGGATTAAAATAAAAAATTTTAAAAATAATCAACAAAATTAAAGAATATTGGATTTTAAAATAGGAGAATTGAAAATGGAAAGAGAAATTAGTAAAAAAGAAAGTTTTATTCGACAAATCTTAAAAAGGGAATGGGAATTTTTTCAAAATGTGCATCATACGGAAGGAAGAGCAGAATGTCAGGATAATCCGCAGGAATTTGAAATTATGAGAAGAAGTCAATGGGAAACATTGCCTGATGAAATTCTGGAAAGTTATCTGGAAGACTTGATTTTGGCAAAACATCGTGGTGAAAACATTGTTCAGGATAAATATGCTAGAATGATGAAATACAGTTCGCCAAAGGAATATGAAATAATTAAGGGTTACTTGCCCGAAATCTCGCAGGAGAAAGAAGAATTGGTGCAAAAAATAGTAGAAATTTATTTGCATTGGGAAGAAGAAATAATAAAAAAATATCCAAAAGTTACTTCAAAAGGGCGTCCCTTATACTCAAAATATGACACTCCGAACTATACTTCAATTGAAACTTATTTGAAGGGAGAATTATCGTCATATTCAGTAAAAACATTGAAATTATATTACGAGTATATCCAAAGCTGTGTTACAAATAAGGTCAACTTGGCAGAAAATAATTTGGAAAATATTGTACTGGAAAAAGGTTATAAGACTATTGATGAAGCAGAGAAAAGTTTGTAAATTTATAAATTGAAGGGAAGATAAATGGTAAAAGTAAAGGAATTAATAGAACATGGATTAGAATTATTTTCAAGAAATAGTGTAAGCAGGCTAGAAAAGTTTTTTGAATCAGCAAAACAAGAAAATCTAGACGTAAGTTCAATTGATAAAAAATATATGAAATTTAAAAAAACTAAAAAGAAAAAACGATTTATAACAATTTTTAATTATTTTACTTTCGGATTTTCAGCAATAGGAAGAATGGCACATATGGCTTATGATGCCGAAAAAAAGGAAGAATTTAAAAATGAAAGAATGAAATTGCAAGAGGAAATAAAGGATGTATTAGCAAATGAAAGTATAGATGATAATTCTAGGGAACTATTACAAATAATGGATTTCTATTTATATGATTAAAATTTTGAATTAGGTGTATTGTCAAATCAAGTGAAACAAAAAGTAAAAATTAATTTTTTATATTTAGATTAGAATGTAAATAAAACAAAATTCAAATGAGTAAAAAACTACGAAAAAAATTCCTTATTTATTAAGTAGGGAATTTTTTTATTTGTAAAAAATATTTGATTTTTTCAAAAAATGATGTATAATAATATTAATTAAAAATTAAATTTTGTATAAAAATAGTTTTTTAAAAGGGGGAAAAATGAGAATAAAGGGGAATAACAAGGGGTTTACACTCATTGAGGTTTTGTTATACATTTCAATTATGGCGATTTTGTTTATGGTGGTTTCTGTGAATTTGCAGAGACAGAGGCAGAATCAGGAGTTTGCAATTCAAAAGAGGAATGTTAGCCAGTTTATCAGAAAAATTCAGCAGTATGCACAGCACAACAGGAAGGAATATGTACTGGATTTTAAAATATCTGAAAAGACAGCTTATTTTTTGGACGAGAAAAATGGAAAAAAGGATATTGTTGATAAAATGGAGATTTCTCAAAACTTATCGTATATGACAAATAATTCTAATAAAAATGCTGATTTTAGAAGACGTACTACAAATGAAGGAAATTTTGAAAAAGGATTTTCCGTTTATTTGATGGATAAAAAGGGAGAAAAAATTTATTACAGAATTTCTACAAACACAATAAATGCGGCAAAATATCCGATTATAAGTATTTACAGGGCTAAAAAGCCGATTAATCTTTCGGATGACTATTCAAAGGCTAACTTGTGGGAGGAGGAAATTTAGATGAAAAATGGGGGAAATGTTGAGAATAATACAACAACTGGACAAAATAATAAAAAAAGAGATTTTGAGAATATAAGATTTCGTAAAATTGTAAAAAAATCAGATAGAAAAGAAGATTTTAAAAAATATAAGAATACAAAAATAAGTAAAAATAGTGGAAGCAATGAAACTCAAGAAAATGTAACTAAATTTGAAAATAAGGAATTTGATAAATATATTCTGGAAATGAAAAAATTGAGGGAGAAAGAGACTAGGAAAAAGTATATAAAATCCGAACTTTCACGCAGAAAACAAAATTTAGTAAAATTTTTTAATATGCAAGTTGGAATTGAAGAAGTGAAAAGAACTTGGCAATTTGGAATTTTAATTTTGGCAGGGATTTTTTTGTTTGTGTTTTATCTGAATTTTGTTACTTTTAAGGGAGAACTTTCTGGAGAAAAGACACTTTATGTGAAGATTGATGGAAATCGTGGAAGTGTCTTGAAGGTTAATAACAAATATTTGAAAAACCAGGCGAGCATTGAGAATAAGAAGGGGCTTGAATATGGATTTTACCTTATGCGGTACAAAATTAGGAAAATTGTAAATAAAAATGGCAATATTAAGATTGAAGGGAAACTGCTGGGATATAAAGAATCACGATTAAATGTCGTCCGTAAATATATTTTGGAGATTTTTGATAATTTATTTATAACTGAAGAAAATTTGTATGCTTTTTCACATGCTGCGGTTCTGGGAGAAAAGGCAGAGGTTTCTAAGGATATGAAGGATAAGTTCAAATACACGGGACTGGCTCATTTAATTGTAATTTCTGGGACTCATATAAGTCTAGTTGTTATTGGAATTGTGAAAATTTTGGATGGATTTTCGCTAGGGTATAGGTTTAAATATCTGATGGCACTTGTGGCACTAACTTTCTATTGTGCATTAATTGGATTCTCGCCAGGAATTTTACGTGCTTATATTATGGGAGCGATGATGATTTTGGCAAGGATTCTTTTTGAGCAGGAAGATAGTAAAAAATCTTTGTTAATATCGTTTATTGTTATAATTGTGCTAAATCCGTATTCACTTTTTGATATTTCAATGCAGCTTTCATATGCAGCAGTTGTGGCAATAATATTTGTAAATCCTGAATTTAAGAAAATTTATCAGGAAAAAATTTTGGATAAAATAAAAAACGAGGTTTTGAGAAATACTGTAGATTTGATATTTTTGAGTTTAACAATACAAATTACGAGTATTCCATTATTTTTATATTATTTTGAAAAACTGCCATTATTTTCATTTTTATTAAATATTGTGGGAATACCAATCGGAACAGTTGTTATACAATGTTTATTTTTTATTGTGCTTCTAAATATTTTTAAATTATCTTTATTTAACAGCCCGATTGTTTTTGTTACAGAAATTATTTTTAAGGCTTTTGAGGGATTTATTCACGCTGGAAGCAAAATTCCGCTTTTACAGATGAGTACTAATGGAAAAGCACCATTATGGACGGTTTTTGCATATTATGGAATATTATTTTTTATAACATTTTTTGTAATGCCGTTGTTTACTGCAAAAATTGATATGTACTCAAGCTCCTTTAATACTGAAACAATAAAATAATTTTGGAGATTGATTTTAAAATATCATTACTATAAATGAAAATTATAATGATAAACATATTTTATAACTTTCTGTTTCGTGGTATAATAAAAAATAATAAAATTTGAAAGGAATATAAAGTATGAGTTTACCAAATTGTCCTAAATGTGGATCAGAATATGTTTATGAGGATGGAAATATGCTAGTTTGTCCAGAATGCTTTTATGAATGGGCTGAAAATGGGGAAGAAAGCAGTGATGAAAACGTTGTGAAAGATTCAAACGGGAATATTTTGCAGGATGGAGACAGCGTTACAATTATTAAGGATTTGAAAGTAAAAGGTACATCATCAGATTTGAAGAGAGGGACAAAAGTTAAAAATATAAGATTAATTGATGATGGAATTCATAATATCGACTGTAAAATAGATGGTTTTGGTGCGATGAAGCTGAAATCGGAATTTGTTAAAAAAATATAAAAAATAGAATTGGAGAAAGAATGAAGTCAGGATTTATAACAATCGTCGGACGTCCAAATGTTGGGAAGTCGACGCTTATGAATAAGCTTGTGAAAGAAAAGGTTGCAATTGTGTCGGATAAGGCTGGGACGACTAGGGATCAGATAAAAGGGATTGTAAATATTGGAGAAAATCAGTTTATATTTGTAGATACGCCAGGGATTCACAAACCTAAACATTTACTTGGGGAACACATGACTAATGTGGCATTAGAAGCTCTTGAAAATGTCGATTTGATAATGTTTATGCTGGATGGGACACAGGAAATTTCGACTGGGGATATATTTGTTAATGAAAATGTGAGAAGTGTAAATACACCAATTGTACTTGTTATTAACAAAATTGATAAAATGACGGATGAGGAAATTGAGGAGAAGAAAAAGGAAATTCGTGAAAAATTGGGAGAATTTGATGAAATAATAACTCTTACGGCGGAATATGCGATTGGGATTCATAAGATATTTGAAGTTGCCGAGAAATATTTGTCAAATGATGTATGGTTTTATCCAGAAGATTATTATACAGATTTACCAGTAAATAAAATCGTTGTAGAAACAGTCAGAGAGAAAATTTTACATCATACGAAAGATGAAATTCCTCATAGTGTAGCTGTAGAGATTATTAATGTAGAAACAAAGCCTGCAATTAGGAAATATGATATAAATATTTATGTTGAAAGGGATAGTCAAAAAGGTATTATTATTGGAAAAGATGGGGCTATGCTCAAGAAAATTGGGATAGAGGCTAGACGTGAAATTGAGCATCTGATTGATTTGAAGGTTAATTTAAAATTGTGGGTGAAAGTTAAGAAGAAATGGAGAAAAAATAAGAAATTTCTTGATGAAATGGGTTATGGGAAATAATTTTATTTTTAGGTTATATTAAATAATTATAAAAATTGAATAATAACAATCTTTATATTAAACCCTATTTAAAAATAGGAATAAATTTTTATAATAAGGTTGTTTGATAACTAATTCATAATTATTCAACTAAATTGTTTTTTATCTTTTGTTAGAAAAGATTGTAATAAATTCGTTATTTAAATGGGGGTTAGTATTACTATAGCAGGGGCTTGTCAGAAAGTAATAAAAAATAAAAAAATCAAAAATGAAAAATTGTATTATTTGAGAGTTTATAAACTTTTATAAATAACCAAAAGGTTTGTATTGAAAGGAGGAAAAATAGAGATGGATTTTAAGATACATTCAAAATTTAAGCCGACTGGAGATCAGCCTCAGGCTATCCAAAAAATTGTGGAAAACTTGGAAGATGGGATTACAGATCAGATTTTGCTTGGGGTTACGGGATCGGGAAAAACATTTACAGTTGCGAATGTTATTGAAAAAATAAATCGTCCAGCTTTGATAATGGCACCGAATAAAACGCTTGCAGCACAACTTTATAATGAGTACAAGCAATTTTTTCCTGAAAATGCTGTTGAATATTTTGTGTCTTATTATGATTATTACCAGCCTGAAGCGTATATCATGCAAACTGATACGTATATTGAAAAGGATTCTTCAATTAATGATGAGATTGATAAATTGCGGCATGCAGCAACAGCAGCACTTTTGAATAGAAGAGATGTTATTATTGTGGCTTCGGTTTCGGCAATTTATGGATTGGGATCGCCAGAGGCATATAAAAAGAGATCGATTCCGATTGATGTGGAAACAGGATTTGAAAGAAATGAGCTTATAAAAAGGCTGATTTCACTTAGATATGAGAGAAATGACATTGCCTTTGAGCGTGGAAAATTCCGTGTGAAAGGTGATATTCTTGATTTACATCCATCTTATCAGGATACAGGATACCGTTTTGAATTTTTTGGAGATGATTTGGAAAGCATTTCAGAGATTAATACGCTTACTGGACAGAAAATTAGAAATATAAAAAGAATCACAATAATGCCTGCGACTCACTATTTGACAAATGAAGATACAAAAGTGATGTTCGAGGCAATAAAAAAGGAAATGGAAGAAAGAGTGCATTTTTTCCAAAAAGAAGGAAAACTGCTGGAAGCACAGAGAATTGAGCAAAGAACGAAATATGATTTGGAAATGATTGAGGAAATTGGCTATTGTAAAGGTGTGGAAAATTATTCTAGGTACTTGACTGGAAAGGATGAAGGAGAAGCACCTGATACGTTAATTGACTATTTTCCAGAGGATTTGGTCGTATTTCTGGATGAGTCGCACATTTCAGTTCCACAGATAAATGGGATGTATAAGGGAGATAGGGCAAGAAAGCAGTCTTTAATTGACAATGGATTTAGGCTTCCAAGTGCTTATGACAATCGTCCGTTGAAATTTGAGGAATTTTTTAAAAAAGTTCCACAAGCTGTGTATATTTCAGCTACTCCAAGTGATTACGAGCTGGAACATTCAAATGGTGAAATTGTAGAGCAGCTTGTCCGTCCAACAGGAATTGTGGAGCCAAGTATCGATATTCGTGAAACAAAAAATCAAATTGATGACTTGATGGATGAAATAAAAACAAGAACAGCAAAAAAAGAACGGATTTTAGTTACAACTTTGACAAAAAAAATGGCAGAAGAACTGACAGATTACTATTTGGAATATGGAATAAAAGTAAAATATATGCACTCTGACATCGATACGCTAGAAAGAACAGAGATAATAAGAGGCTTGAGAAAAGGTGAATTTGATGTTCTGGTTGGAATAAACTTGTTAAGGGAAGGGTTGGATATTCCAGAAGTTTCATTAGTGGCAATTTTGGAAGCAGACAAGGAAGGATATTTACGTTCCAGAAGATCTTTAATTCAGACAATGGGACGTGCCGCAAGAAATGTAGAAGGACATGTTATCCTGTATGCTGACAGAATTACAGGCTCCATGCAGGAAGCCATTGATGAAGTAAACAGGCGGCGTGAAGTTCAGGAAAAATACAATCTGGAAAACAACATCAATCCAAAATCAATCGTAAGAGAAATTGCAGAGTCAATCGTAGACTATGAAGTTGAAAAAGAAAATGAAGCAAACAAAGCAATTAAGCAGTATAAGAGTGAAAAAGAGGTGGAAAAGGAAATTAAGAAACTCGACAAGCAGATTAAAAAAATGGCTGAGGAGCTTAATTTTGAGGAAGCTATTAAGTTGAGGGATAAAATGAATGAACTAAAAAAATTGTTAATTGAATTGTAGGTTTAAAAAGGGAGTTGATATGATGTTTATTTTGAAAATGCTGTTAGAAATAGTAATAATGCTTATTTTGTGTGTAATTTTAAATTTAATTTTTGTGAAGAAGATTCTTAGAGTAAAAAATAAGAAGAAATTGCCTTTAAAAAAGGTAAAAACTGTTGTATTTGATGTAAAAAAATTGAAGGAAGATGTGGCTATGCCGGCATTAAAGGGGAAAGAGAAATTATCGTATTATCAAATATTGCAAGGATTAAATAATCTTGCGAAAGATAAGAATATAAAAAAAGTGATTATTGATATGGATAAGTTGAATTTGACGCTTTCACAGCTGGAAGAAGTTTCTAAAATTTTTGATAAGATTAGAAAAAATAAGGAAGTTGTGGCGATAGGGACGCTTTTTGAGGAAAGTCGATATAGACAGGCTCTGCTTGCAAATAAAATTTTTATGTTTGACACAAGACAGTCAACTATTATTTTTAGAGGATATTTGCATAAGGAATTTTATTTGAAGTCGTTTCTGGAAAAGTTTGGTATAAGGATGAATGTACTTCATATTGGTGATTACAAAGTGGCTGGAGAAAAATATAGCCTTAACCAAATGTCGAAAGAGAAAAAGGAATCAATTAAAAATATAAAGGATAAAGTTTTTGAAGATTTTGTGGAACTGGTAAAAAGCAAAAGAGGGGCTGATATTGAAAATGAGATATTGAACGGAAATTTGATTTTTGCTGGGACGAAAAAGGCTTTGGAATATAAATTGATTGACGGTGTTGCTGATTATGATGAGATTGGGATAAATTATAAAGAAGATACAGTTTCGATTGAAGATTATATTGTGATGTCAAAAGATAAGAAGGAAAAGGCGAAAGATACAATTGCTGTGATAAATCTTGAGGGAGTTATTGATATGAAAAATCCCAACAAAAATATTACTTACGAAAATGTATGTGAAAAACTGGAAGAGTTGAAAGAAATAAAAAATTTGAAAGGGCTCGTATTAAGAATAAATTCACCTGGTGGAAGTGCTTTAGTTTCTGAAAAAATATATAAGAAATTAAAAAAATTGACTGTGCCAATATATGTTTCAATGGGAGATGTATGTGCAAGCGGTGGTTATTACATTGCCACAACTGGAAAAAAATTATTTGCGAATAATTTTACTTTGACAGGTTCAATCGGCGTTGTTATGATGTATCCTGAAGTTGCAGGAACATTGAAAAAGTTAGACATTAATTTGGAAGGATTTGGAAAAGGTGCTGGATTTGATATGCTGAATCCGTTTGAAAAGCTGGGAGAAAATTCAAAAGAGAAATTAATTCATAATATGAATGAAGTTTACAGCGAGTTTAAGGAACACGTGATGGCAGCTAGAGGAATGAGTGAAGATGAGCTTGAAAAGATTGCACAAGGGAGAGTGTGGCTTGGAATTGAAGCTAAAAATATTAATTTAGTTGATGAAATTGGCTCTTTGGAAGATTGTATAAAATCAATGGCAAATGATTTGAAGCTGGATAAATATAAAGTAAAAATTGTGAAATTGACACAGACTTTGAAGGAGACTTTGTCGGATATGAAATTGCCGTTTGTGTCTGAAGAAATTAGGGAAAAGATTGAGTTTTTGCAAGGGAATATGAATCAGATTTTGTATTATGAGAGTGATTTTGAACTTTGAAAGTTTAAGGAGCAAAATTAAAATGAAAAATAGAACATCGAGTTTTTTATTGAAAGGATTAGTTATTATTATTCTAATATTAGGATATGTATTAATTCAAGAGTTTTTAAATCTTCTAATACTAACAAGAATTGCATTGATTTTTGCAATAGTAATACACCCATCTGGATATATTATTTTTGCATTAATATTAATTTTGGCTTTAATATTAATATTCTATTCAGGAATTTTGGCACAAAGAATACTTAAATATTCTAAAATTAATATAGTTGTGATGATAATGATATTTACATATTTTGTTATAAAGTATATTTTTGCTGATAGCAATAGTACATTTTTTGCTCCAACTGAAAAAGAAAAAAATATATTTATTATAGTGAGTCATATATTTTTTTCAGTAGGATTATTGTGGAAGAAAAAAATAAAAAAGAATAGGTGTTTTTTATAAAAAAGTATTTGTAATAATTTTGAATTTATAAAAAAAATAATATATTTTTTTTCAAAAATGATATATAATGTAAAAAAATGTAAAATAGGAGTTTTTTATGAATAATTATTCAGAATTGTCGAAATTATATTATCAGAAGGTAAATATAGAAGAAGAGTTAAGAAAAAGGCTCGAAAATCCTTGTGTATATAAAACTTCATTGTATATTTTGCCAATTTTACGTGGGGAAAGAGTTTTAAAGGAAGTTGAATTATTTTTTTTGCCAATAAATGATATTTTGATGTTGCAAGATGAGATTATACAAAATAGTAAGGAAATTTTGAAATTATCTGGTGAATTGCCAAAAATAGCTCAAAAATATTGTATAAGAGAAATTATGATTAATGAGATAACAAAAAGTGAAGGAATTGAAGGAGTTCATACTACAAAAAAAGATGTGTATAACAGTATGAATTCTACAAAAATAGACAGACTATCTGGAATTATAAAAAAATACAAGCAAATTACTGAAAAAAAAATAGAAAAAATTGATTCAGCTAAGGAAATACGGAGAATATATGACGAAATTTTTGATGAAGAAATTTTGATTAATCCTGAAAATAGATTAGACGGGAAGTTATTTAGAAAAAATTCGGTGTTTATTACAGACGGATTTAAAAATATACATTTGGGAGATTTGACAGAAGAAATAATCTTAAAGCATATTGAAGATTTAATAAAATTTTCAAATAGAAAGGATATAAGTTTTTTATTTAAGGCTTGTATTGCACATTATTATTTTGAATACATTCATCCTTTTTATGATGGAAATGGAAGATGCGGAAGAATGATTTTTTCAATGTATTTAGCCAGAAAATTAGACATATTTACAGGACTTTCATTGTCGTATGCCATTTTTTCGGAAAAGGAAAAATATTCAAAATTATTTTTAAACACTTCCAGCTCTAAAAATTTTGGAGAAGTGACATTTTTTATAAAAGGAATGATGGGATTTATAAAAAAAGGGCAAAAAAGTATAAAGGAAATGTTGGAAAATAAAATAGAAAAATTAAACTTTTCACGTGATTATTTGGATAATTTAGCATTAAGTGATTCAGAAAAGAAAATAATGTTTATTTATATTCAAAATAATATATTTTCTGAATTTCCCCTAAAGGATAAGGAGCTGTCAAAAATACTGGAAATAAGCAGAGCCAAATTGAGAATCCATATAGAAAACTTGATGAAAAAGGGATATTTGGTAGAAATATCCAAAAATCCAATGATTCATGTTATAGATGACGAGTTGAAGGAAGTTCTTGATTAAAAAGGGCAACAGTTTGTTAATGAATTTAAATTTTAATAAATTATGAAAGGAAGTAAAAAAATGAATAAAGTATATTGTTACCCAAGATGTACAATTTGTAAAAAGGCTGTAAAATGGCTGGAGGAAAATGGGATTGATTACGAATATAAGCATATTGTGGAAGAAACACCATCGAAGGAAGATATTAAGAAATATTATAAAGAAAGCGGATTGCCGTTAAAAAGATTTTTTAATACAAGTGGAAATGTTTATAAAGAGCTGAACTTGAAGGAAAAATTGGCGGAAATGTCGGAAGAGGAGCAGTTTGAATTACTTGCAAGCAATGGGATGGTGTTGAAAAGGCCGCTTTTGGTAGGGAAGGGTTTTGTGCTGGTTGGATTTAAGGAAGCTGAGTGGATTGAGAAATTAAAATAAAACTTTAAACTGTTTAGAATTTATAAATGAAGATTGAATGAATGTAGGGATTTGATAATGCTGTAATTTTTGAGTTTGAAATATTCAGGATAAAAAGGCTTATCTTAGAAAAAAAGAATATTATTTTAAAAATTTTGAAAAAGTTGAAAAATTTTTTGTAATTGTATTGAAAATTAATGGAAAATATGGTAAACTTAATAAGTTATTGAATAAAGGGATATTCCGCTTTTATTGTTGCTACCAATTTTGTGATAAAATTTATAAGCAAAAAAAGTTTATGAATTAGTAGGATTGGTATAGATAGAAAGAATGTCTTAGAAAGAAGGGAGTGAATTTCTTGAAAGAGAAATTAATCGAATTAGTAGAAAAAAATTACTTGAAGGCTGATGTACCTCAATTTAAATCAGGAGATACAGTCGCAGTTCACTACAAAGTAAAAGAAGGAAACAAAGAAAGAATACAGGTTTTTGAAGGTGTAGTTATCAGAGTTTCTGGTGGAAGCGTTGCTAAAAACTTCACAGTTAGAAAAGTATCGCAAGGAATCGGTGTAGAAAGAATCATTCCTTTAAATTCTCCATTAGTAGAAAAAATTGAAGTTAAGAGAATTGGTAAAGTAAGAAGATCTAAATTATACTACTTGAGAAACTTATCAGGAAAAGCTGCTAGAATTAAAGAAATTAGAAAGTAGCTTCAAGGCTAGCAAAATGCTAGCTTTTTATTTTTTATATAGACTAAAATTTAAAAATTAATATTTTAATAAAAAAACAAATTTTACTGTATTAAATATATTTTAGGCAAATAAGAATTTTAGAAAAAATAAAGTTTAATTATGTATAATGCAGTAATGCCGTAGTTACTACTTTAAAAATGAACTTAAATGTTATAATTTCTATTAAATTTAATTTTTATTGTTTCAGTTTTAGAGAGAGTTTAAAAATTTAAAAATTATAAATGTAGGAGAGGGAAAATTATGAATATGTTATTATGGGGAGCATTTTATCTTGTTGCATCGTTATTTCTATTATTTTTCTTTTTTAAAGAAAAACAGGTTATTCATTGGATAAGAATGAAGGAAGATGAAATATTGCAAAAAGTGCCGCTTGGGAGAAATAATGGAAGTTTTACGGCGGGGAATATTTTAACAATAGTTGCGTTAATTATTACATCAGTGTTTTTTGTGATTGTAGATAAAACACCGGATTCTGATATTTTT
This sequence comes from Leptotrichia trevisanii DSM 22070, assembly GCF_000482505.1. Lineage (NCBI taxonomy): Bacteria > Fusobacteriati > Fusobacteriota > Fusobacteriia > Fusobacteriales > Leptotrichiaceae > Leptotrichia > Leptotrichia trevisanii. Next base: position 15,464 of record NZ_AXVL01000022.1, on the reverse strand, counting down.
ATAAAAGTTTGGGGAATTTATGGAGTGTTTATTATAAATACGGTATTTTATATTTTAAGAAAAGAGCATGAATGGATTTTTTTACTTAATCTTATAATGTTATTTCTGAGCAGATTAATGTTTAATATTATGGATATGAATTTTCATATTTACTTGGGAATAAATGTTATAATTTCATTGATTCTCATTTATTTATTTAAAGAACTGCCAAAAGAAAAAATTGATGAACAGACGATTTTAAAGGAAGCTGTACATGAAAATAAAAAATTGGAAAAAATATTGACAGAGGCAAAAGTAAAAAATGAAAATGCGGAAGAAATTTTCAAAAAAATATTTCCAAAGGAAAATATTACAGTGGAAGAAAGAATTGAAAGAGAAAAAAGAAAGAGAAGCACGTTTGGAAAAGCACTTTCGAGAATTGACAACGCATTAATTGCAATTATTTTGGTAGGGCTTATACAAATGTTTTATATTGGGAATTACGTAATTCCAACAGGTTCAATGGAACCTACAATTAGAATTCAGGACAGAGTTTTCACAAATATGGTTAAATACCATTTTTCATCACCAAAAGTCGGACATATAATAGCCTTTAAGGAACCAATGGAAAATAAGCTGATGTTTACAAAGAGAATAGTCGGGGCGGCTGGAGATACTTTACAAATTGCAAAAGGGAAGATGACTATAACTGAATTTAAAATTACAAACATTGACAAGGAACCAAGAGATCCTGAATATAATGGCGATAAAAAGCACGATAAACTTGAAGAAGCAAGATATGAGAAAGAATTAAAAGAATATCGTGATCGTGAGGTTCAAGAAGTTGGTGGAGCAATGATAATAAATGGACAAGAATCAGAAATTTTAAAAAGAGTAACACCTCAAAAATTATATTTGCCTGAAGGAATACTTATGAATAATAAAATTTATATTCCGAAAAAAGGCGATAAAGTAAAGCTAGACAAAGTTATCGCAATTGATAAGAAATTTTATGAAACAGTAAAAGGCGGCTTGGTTGCAGAAACTGACTGGAAAAGTTATTACGATGGAAAAGGTTATAAAAATTTGACTGGAAAAGAATTCCTGGAATTAATAAAAACAGATAAAAACTTTAAAGATATAATTGGGAGCAATGATATATACAAAGCTAATTTCAATGATGTATTAACTAACAAGTACTATACATTCACTCTAAAAGTGGAAGGCAGAGATGAAATGGTTATGCCGATTATGGACTTTAAGTATGATGATGAATTGTTCAAAAGATTGTTAAATGGAGAAACTATAACACTTGATACTAATTATTATATGGCTATGGGAGATAACACTTCAAATAGTCATGACACAAGATACTTTGGACTTGTAGCTGAACCTAGAATTAAAGGGGAATTACTTGTAAGATGGTGGCCTTTAACTAGAATTGGGTTATTATAATTTTAGAGTATTTATAGGTGTATTCGTTTTATTATTAAAGAATAATTTGATAAAGTTAAAGAAAAAATGGAGAATAAAATGGAAAATATTGTGAGTGAATTGGTTAAAATTCATAATGAAAACTTTAAAAATAGAGTTGGGGATAAATATTTTTCTGAAATGATGTTAGGTGAGCAGTATGAGATATACTGCTTATTTAATTTTACAGGAGAAAATATTTTTGTGGAAAAATTAAAAAAAGAAGATAAAAATAAAACTTTAGAAAAAAGTCAAAAAGAAAAAACGGATTTGGGCAAAAATGAAAAAATTGAGAAAAATGTGTTGGGATATGTCGCATTTTATGGTACAATAGAGAGCATAGATATTTTTGAGGTAGCAATAAAAAAAGAATATCAAGGACAAGGTTTTGGTGAAAAATTATTAATTGAAAGTATAGAAAATTTGATTAAAGATAATAAAAATGCAGGAATTAAAAATATAAATTTTTCAGAAAATAAATTTTTGCTGGAAGTTAATGAAAATAATGTGAAGGCACTAAAACTTTATAAAAAAATTGGATTTGAAGAAATTTCCGTAAGAAAAAATTATTATGGGAATAATGAGAATGCAATAATAATGATTAAATATAGTTAAAATTCTGTAAAATTAAACTGATAAAAACTAAATAAATTTAAAATTTGAACAGAATAATTGTAACTTTCAGGTTTAGTGTTAAAAAGATTTTACTATGTCGTTAAATTTTTTGATAAATAACTGATTTGGTAAGTAATTCAAAAAAAGGACAGTTGTTAATCAAAAGATTTTTTTAATAAAAGTAAGGGAGAGAAATGAGAGAGAATAGTATTTCGTTAGAATTAAAAAAACAGATAACACCAAGTATTTTTGTAATTGGACAGGAATATTATAATAAAAGTTTGGGGAATATAACTGCACTTTTTGCCGATGGGAACTTTTTGACGGTGGAAGGTGAGTATAAGGAAAATAGTCTTTGTAAGACATCAATTACAATGGAGCAAAAAAAAGGGGAATTTGTTGAAGCTAACTGTGATTGCATGTTTTTCAAGAACAGCAAAAAAAATTGTTGTAAACATGTTGTAACTTTGGGGATGATGGCGGATCATTCGGAAAAAATTTCAAAGGTTATTGGGACTGATGAAATTGAGATGATGTTTGAGGATGATTTTGAGGAAGATAATAAAAAATTAGCCAAAATTAAGGAAAAAGAGCAAAAAGCTAAAACTGAAAAAGTTGTTAAACAAAATTTGGTGAACGATAATAAGAATAAATCAAGACAGAGAATAAAATTAAAAGATAAAAATTTGAATATAAAAAAATTAGATAAATCAAGTGAAATTTTTGAAAAAATAGGAAATATTGAAAATAATGAGTTGCAAAGTATTGATAAAAAAAGTAAAAGTTCGGAAGCTAGATTTGAAATAATTGAAGGAAATGCTGAAAATATTGTAAAAGATGGGAATGTGAAAGTGGAGATGGATTTTCAAAATTCCCAGAAAATTAAAAATAACGAGGAAATATTGGAAAATCTTGAAAGTGTTTCTGAGAAAATTAATGAAATTTATAATTTACATGTGGAAAATCAGAATATTGAAGTGGAAGAACAGCAGGAAATGCGACTGGAAGTTGAAATTGACGAAGGAAGTTACAGCGACTATAAATACGGATATGACTATAATCAGGAAAATACTGCACGAGGATATATTTTACGGTTAAAAACGGGATTAAAGAAAACTTACTATGTAAAGGATATTTTAAAATTTATCGAAGCAATTGTGAAAGACAGAGAATATGAAATAACTTCAAAAATTACCTATAATCCAAAAACTTACTTTTTTAATGAGGTAAATAAAAAAATAATTCATGCAATTTATGAATATAGTAAGGAAATTCAGAGTGTAATTGATAGCGGAATTAAGGATAAAAAAGGGTTAAAGGTGTATGAAATGCTTTTGAATAGGTTGCTTGCCGCTATGGAAAAAGGAAAGAGCCTGATTCTTCTAGGGGAGCAAAAGCAGATAATGAATTCATATGAGCCATTATTTATACTGGAAAATGATAAAATTATAATGAGAAATATTGAAAAAATTTCTGAAAATAGTCCATTTTACACTTTTTCAAATGACACTACCAAAGTCTTTAAAATGGATAAAAATGAAATGAGATTTTTTGAAAAATTTGATTTTTTGGATATGGAGCTGTTTAATCAGCTGCCTTGGGAGGAAAATCAGAAATTAAGGGCAGTTCTGGAGTATGAAAATATTAATGTTGCCGAATATATTGATGAGGACGGAAATATTGATATTTTTGTTACGGAAACGGATGAAAAGGAACTTGTAAAAATTAATTTGTCGAATACTGTATGTGCAGTTGAAAAAAATGGTAAATATTTTATTCCAAGAAAAAATGTGAGCTTGTTTGAAGAGCTGAAAAAACACGTGGAAAGTTATTCCTTTGTGAATATGGGATTGACAGAAGATACTTATAATGTGAATTATGAAGGCTTGGGAAAAATTTCGGAATATATTGACAAAATGCATGCTGATAAGGTAAAAATTCATTTGGATAATAAAATAAAAAATGCACGGAATATTGATGTTCATATTGGAATAAAAAAAGTGGAACATAATTTTTTGAATGTCAGCTTTGATATTGAGGGAATAAAGACTGAAGATGTGGAAATTGTGATGGAAGCTATTAAAAATGAGCAGAAATACATAACGCTTTCGAGCGGGGAACTTGTAAAAATTGCCAATAAAAGTATTGAAGAATTAGTTGGAATTACAGATTCCATTTCCAATCTGAAAGTGGGAGAAAATAAGATTTCTAAAATAAAGGCACTGCAGCTTGCCCAAATTTCAAAAAATATTCAGGATGAACTTGTGAAAATGGATGAATTTAAGGGTTTGTTTCATAAAATAAAAAATCGACAGGAAATTGAACCAAATAATATAAATGTAGAATTATTTCCGTATCAGAAGCTAGGATTTAACTGGCTGAAAAATATGTATGATATTGGGTTTGGCGGAATTCTGGCTGATGATATGGGACTTGGTAAGACTTTGCAGACAATTTCGCTGTTAAATGAGATTTATCAGGAAAATAGAGGCTTTTCGGCATTAATTATTGTGCCAAGTTCGCTATTGTACAACTGGAAGGAAGAAATTATCAAATTTACAGGGATAAATCCAACTCTGATTGAAGGAACAGCTGCTCAAAGAAAAGAAATTATTTCAAGAAGATCAAAAGGCTTCTTGATAACAACTTATCAGGCCTTGAGAAATGATATTGAAGAGTACAAAAGCAGGGATTTTGACATAGTAGTGCTGGATGAGGCTCAAAATATAAAAACAACGACTTCTCAAATAAAAAAAGCCGTTATGAAAATCAACAGTAAAGTAAATTTTGCATTGACGGGAACCCCAGTAGAAAACAACATTCTGGAACTATGGTCAATCTTTGATTTCGTAATACCAGGATACTTAGATAATTTGACAAAATTCAAGAAAACCTACAAGGAAGCGATTGTAAATCCAAATTCTTCTAAAATACATAATTTACGTGAAATTATCGCTCCATTTTTATTGAGAAGAACAAAAAAGGAAGTTCTTACAGAATTACCAGATAAAATTGAGTCAAATATGGTTGTAACATTAAGTAATGAGCAGAAACAGCTGTATATGTCCTATATAAAACAGGCTAAAAGTGAAATGAAGAAATTTAATGAAAATGAGAATAATCGTATGAAAATATTGGCTATCTTGACAAAATTGCGTCAAATTTGTAATTCGCCAACTTTATTCAAGGAAGATTACAAGGGTGATGTGGCAAAATTGGAAGTATTGCGTGATTTATTGCCAGATATTACAGAAAATGGACATAGACTGCTTATATTCTCACAATTCGTAGGAACCTTGAAGGAAATTGAAAAAGAGCTTGCAAGTATGGGAATTGAGTATTTTTATATTGATGGAAGTGTAAAATCGAAGGAAAGAGTGGATATTTGTAATAGATTTAACGCTGGAGAGCGGCAAGTTGTATTGATTTCGCTAAAAGCAGGTGGAACGGGATTAAATCTTGTTGGAGCGGATGTTGTAATTCATTATGATCCGTGGTGGAATATTGCTGTGGAAAATCAGGCGAGTGACAGGGCATATAGAATTGGACAGAAAAAAAGTGTGCAAGTTATAAAACTTGTTACAGAAGGTACAATTGAGGAAAAAATTATAAAAATTCAGGAAAATAAACGTCAGTTAAGTGAAAATCTGCTGGAAAGCAAAGATGGGGAAAAGGTCTTATTTGAAATGAGTGATAAGGAATTAATGGAATTATTGAGCTAAAGTTGAAAATTTTAATTATTAATAAATTTTAGTTGCATTTTTCAAATTCATTTGGTATAATAATTCTAGAAAATAAATATGGAGGTGGCATTATAATGCTAGATAAAATTAAATCAATAGTAGTAGATCAATTAGGAGTAGACGAGGATCAAGTAACTGAAGATGCGTCTTTCGTTGATGATTTAGGAGCTGATTCATTAGATACAGTTGAATTAATCATGGCTTTTGAAGAAGAATTCGACATTGAAATTCCTGATGAAGATGCACAAAAAATTAAAACAGTTAAAGATGTAATCGAATATATTGAATCTAAATAATAGATAAAACTTTTGGGGGTATTCCCCCCTTTTTTATTGAAAAAAAAATGAAAAAATGTTAAAATAAACTTATTGCAAAAAAATTATTATTTAAAATAATAAAATAAATTAATATAATCTATTTCTAAATATTAGTTAAAAGTTTTTTTTCATGTTATAGATTATTTTGATTAATAATTGTTTTTTCTTTTATATTTTTTAATTTCTTTTGACGTAAGGGCATCAGACGCCATGCCCTTACAACCCCGCTTAACGAAATTTTGCTTATTATTTTCAGTATCACAATTGTTGTAATTAAATTAAAAACGTCGTGATTGTAAAGGGGATGATGACTGATCCCCTTTACGTTTGAAAAAAGAAAAAATACAAAAATTAAAGAAAAACCCTTTTATTAATAACAATTTATTTTATAAAATTTAAAATTTGTATTTAGAATTAGAAAAAAATAAAAGATGAGAGGTGTATTAATGAGAAGAGTAGTTGTTACAGGAATAGGACTGGTAACTCCGTTGGGTACGGGGAAGGATAAGGCTTGGAAAAATTTATTGGCTGGGGAATGTGGGATTGATAAAATTACACAGTTTGACAGTTCAGAACATCCAGTGCATATTGCAGCGGAAGTAAAGGATTTTGTGCCTGAAAATTATATTGAGAAAAAAGAATTGAAAAAAATAGCTAGATTTTCACAATTTGCGATTGCGGCGTCTAAAGAGGCATTGGAAGATGCAAAATTGGAAATTACGGATAAAAATGCGGATAGAATTGGAGTAATTATTGGTTCTGGAATTGGGGGGCTGGATGTAATTGAGCAGGAAGTGGAAAAACTTGTTACTAGAGGGCCTAAAAGAGTATCGCCATTTTATATTCCAGCGGCAATCTTGAATATGGCTTCTGGAAATACTTCGATTTACATAGGAGCAAAAGGGCCTAATAAGACAGTTGTTACCGCCTGTGCTTCGGGAACGAACTCGATTGGGGATGCTTTTCAGGCAATTTTATTAGGGAAAGCTGATGCAATGATAGCTGGAGGGACAGAAGCAACAGTGACTCCATCAGGAATCGCAGGATTTGCGAACTTGAAAGCGTTATCAACTAATCCGGATCCTAAGACTGCATCACGTCCATTTACAGCGGATAGAGATGGATTTGTGCTTGGAGAAGGTTCTGGAGTGCTAGTATTGGAAGAATTGGAACATGCTAAAAAACGTGGAGCAAAAATTTATGCGGAAGTTGTGGGATATGGAGAAACTGGAGATGCTTACCATATGACAGCACCGTCTGATGGTGGAGAAGGAGCTGCAAGAGCATTTAAAATGGCTTTGGAGCAAGGAAATATCAAACCTGAGGAAGTTGGATATATCAATGCACACGGGACATCTACACCTGCAAACGATAAAAATGAAACTCAGGCGATAAAATCAGTATTTGGAGAACACGCATACAACCTTTCTGTAAGTTCTACGAAAGGTGCAACTGGACACTTGCTAGGTGGAGCGGGAGGAATCGAAGCAGCATTTCTGGCACTTGCAATTTCGGAAGGAATTATGCCTCCAACTATAAATTATGAAAATCCTGATCCATTGTGTGATTTGGACTATGTACCAAATAAAGCTGTGAAAAGGGATATTGAAGTAGGAATGTCAAGTTCACTGGGATTTGGTGGACATAATGCAGTTTTAGCATTTAGAAAATATAGATAATAAAAATATTTGAAAATAACTAAGGGGAGAATAAATATTGATTTTCCCCTTAATTAAAGTGTAAAAGTGAATAATAAAAAAATAAAGGAGGTGAAAAAATGGAAACAGGTGCAAATAGGGATGCTAAGGAACTTATGCAGAAAATAGGATATGAATTTAAGAATGAGGAATATCTGGAAGAAGCCTTGACACATAGATCCTATTCCAATGAAACGGAAAAAACTAGGAGATTTAACAATGAAAAACTTGAATTTCTGGGAGATGCGGTGGTAAATCTTATAACGACGGAATATATTTACGAGCTTTACGAAAAAAAGACGGAAGGTGAGCTTGCCAAACTAAAAAGTCAAATTATAAGTGAACCTGTGTTTTCAACTATTGCGAGTGAGATGGAACTGGGAGAATATTTGTATTTGAGCAATGGTGAAATTATGTCTGGCGGGAGAAACAGAAGATCTATTTTAGGTGATGCGTTTGAGGCTTTGATTGGTGCGATTTTTAAAGATTCAGATTATTATACTGCGAAAAATGTGGCATTAAAACTTTTGCTTGGGAAAATAAACAAACTTGAGGAAATAGAAGGAACTGGCGATTATAAGACGGTTTTGCAGGAATTTGTTCAAGGGAAGTACAGAAAAATGCCAGAATACAAGTTGCTTAATACAAAGGGCCCTGATCACGATAAGGTTTTTGAAATTTCTGTAAGTTGGAATAATAAAATTTATGGTGTGGGAACTGGAAAAAGTAAAAAGGAAGCTGAAAAACATGCAGCAAAAGAGGCACTGGCAAGAATGAAAAAATAAAAGCAGTAAAAACAGGAGAACAAGATGGAAAAAGTGGCATTGTATCCGGGAAGTTTTGATCCAATAACGAAGGGACATATTGATATTATAAAGCGTTCTTCAAATTTATTTGATAAGTTAATAATAGGAATTTTTAAAAATTCTACAAAATCAAAAGCCTGGTTTTCGGATGAAGAAAAAGTCGAAATGATAGAAGAAATCTTGAAAAAAGAAAATATTAATGCTGAAATAAAAATTTTTAACGGATTATTAGTTGATTTTATGTGTAAAGAAAACGTAAATATTCTAATAAGAGGCTTACGTGCCTTGTCAGACTATGAATATGAACTGCAGTTTACCTTGACAAATAAGACACTTGCGAAAAGTGAATTTGAAACTGTATTTTTGACGGCTTCAAGAGAATATCTGTACTTAAGTTCAAGTCTTGTGAAGGAAGTTGCATTAAATAAGGGGGATTTAAGTTTTTTTGTAACGGAAAATGTGGAAAAACGTTTGATTGAGAGAGTTAAGAAATTGAAATGAATGATTATAAGTTAATAAAAAGGCAAAAAACATAATTTTGTTAAAAAAGTTTGGTAATATATAAAATAAGTAAAGAATAAAAGGGGAACTCAAAATGGCTGTAAAAAAAGGAAAGACAAAATACATATGCTCGGAATGTGGCTACAGTTCATTAAAATGGCTGGGAAGATGTCCTAACTGCGACTCGTGGGGAACATTTGAAGAGGAAATTGACATAAAGAGCACTTTTAAAAATGTGGAATCAAAAGAAGTTTCGATAAGCAAGATAACAGAAATTGAAATAGAAAAAGAATTTCGGATGGTAACGCCTTTTGAGGAATTTGACAGGGTGCTGGGAGGTGGACTGATAAAGGGGGAAGTTGTGCTGATTACTGGAAGCCCTGGGATTGGGAAATCGACTTTCCTGCTTCAGTTGTCACAGGAATATGCAAAAATTGGAAATGTATTCTATGTTTCGGGAGAAGAATCGCCACGACAGATAAAACAGCGTGCAGAACGTGTCAATGTAAAAAGTGAAAATTTGTATATTCTGAATGACACAAATATTGAAAAAATCGAAAGTGTAATTTTAAAGGATAAGCCGAAAGTTGTTGTAATTGATTCAATTCAGACGCTTTATTCAGAAAATGTGAATTCCATTCCCGGAAGTGTTACACAGATTCGGGAAACTACTTTAAAAATCATTGAAATTGCTAAAAAAAATGAAATTGCATTTTATATTGTGGGACATGTTACGAAGGATGGAAAACTGGCGGGGCCAAAATTGCTTGAGCATATGGTGGATGCTGTGTTGCAAATTGAAGGGGAGGAAAACAGTTATTATAGAATTATCCGTTCGATAAAAAACCGTTATGGCTCCACAAATGAAATTTCAATTTTTGATATGAAGGAAAATGGAATTAGTGAAGTGAAGAATCCGTCTGAATTTTTTATAAGCGACAGGGATGAAAAAAATATTGGCAGCATTATTGTGCCAATTTTTGAAGGAAGCCGTGTATTCTTATTTGAAGTGCAGTCATTACTGGGAACACCAAATTTTGGAATGCCACGAAGGACAGTTGAGGGATATGACAAAACTCGTGTGGAAATATTGAGTGCGGTTTTATCACGTTCCTTGAAGGTGGATGTAAATTCAAAAGATATTTATATAAATATTCCAGGCGGAATTGACTTGAATGACAGGAGTTCTGATTTGGCGGTAGTTTTCTCGCTTCTGTCCTCAGTAAAGGGAGTGCCAATAAGCCAGAAAATAGCAGCTATTGGAGAATTGGGATTACGTGGAGAGGTGAGAAAGGTTTCATTTATAAAAAATAGGGTAAATGAACTGGAAAAAATGGGATTTGCAGGAGTGTATCTTCCAAAAAGCCATCAGGCAGACTTTGAAAAGGAAAAAACAAAAATAAAACTTAATTATATAAGTAACATAAGTGAACTTGTCGAGAGGATAAGATAAGCCGACAGAGCAAAAAAAGGCGAAAGGAAATGGGAAATGATAAAAAAGGCAGTTAATAAGAAGAAAATATTGGAGCATATATTTGACAGGGTAGCACCGGGAACAGCTTTGAGAGAAGCGATAGATAAAATTCAGGAGGCAAAGCTGGGAGCATTGATTGTACTGGGGAATCCTAGTAATCTGAAAGATGTGATGGGCGGAGGATTTGAACTGAACACGGTATATTCGCCACAAAAGGTTTATGAACTGTCCAAAATGGATGGTGGGATTATTTTGTCAGAGGATATAAAGACGATTTATGGAGCAAATATTCAATTACAGCCCAATTATTCGATAGAGACGGATGAAAGTGGGACAAGACATCAGGCGGCACACAGAATAGCTCAGCAGAAGGGAAATCTGGTTGTGGCTGTTTCTGAAAGACGGAATAAAATTACGATATATTATGGGAAATTTAGATATTTGTTAAATGAAATTGGGGATTTGCTGACAAAATCTTCACAGGCGATAACGGCTCTTGAAAAATATTCAATTGCGATTGAAAAAAACCATGTGAACTTGTCAATTCTTGAATTTGACAATATGGTAACACTTTATGATATTGTGGAATGTGTGAGAATGTATGGGCTGCTTTTCAGAATGTCGGAGGAACTGATTGAATATATGGCGGAACTTGGAAGTGAAGGACGGCTTATAAAAATTCAGTATGAAGAAATAATGTTAAACAAAAACGAAAGTTTTGATGCTCTCATAAAGGATTATAAGATAAGTGATGAAACAGCGGAGAAAATTGGATTAAGGGTAAAATCCCTGACTAAAGAAGAGTTGCTGGATGATGAAAAAATCGTGTATCTTCTAGGGTTTGATGCAAATATCATAAATCTTGATGAAAAGATACAGCCACGTGGATACGGGCTTTTGAGCAATATAACGAAAATAAGCAAAAAGGACAGGGACGTTCTTGTAAAGGAATTCTCAAATGTCCAGTCAATCCTGATGTCAACTGCCTCAGACATTGCTAAAATAAAGGGAGTAAGCAAATACAAGGCTGAACACATTAATAAATCATTGAAACGGATAAAAAACAGGGCAGTAATTGACAGGGAATAAAATATTAATTGAAATAATAGAAAAGTTAAACAAAATATGGAATATTAAGAAAGTGGGTAAAAATGGAAGATAAAAAAGTGACTGTCGGAGGACAGGCTGTTGTGGAAGGGGTTATGATGAGAGGACCTAAGGCTATTGCAACGGCTGTTCGTAAGCAGGATGGAAGTATTGTTTATAAAAAAATAACACTTACTGAAAAAAATAATAAATGGTTAAAAGTACCTTTTGTGAGAGGAGTTATAGCACTTTATGATGCAATGGTTGTCGGGACAAAGGAGCTTATCTTTGCATCAAATCAGGCTGGACTGGAAGAGGAGAAATTGACAGATAAACAAGTTGGATTTACTGTTTTGACATCGGTTCTGTTGGGAATTGCGGTGTTTATGTGGCTTCCGTCAGCTGTTGGAGGTTTTTTCTTTAAAGACAGTGTTTTAAAGGCAAATATTGTTGAGGCTGTTATAAAATTAGTTCTTTTCTTGGGATATATTTATGGGATTTCGTTTTTAAAGGATATACAGCGGGTTTTTGAATATCACGGGGCAGAACATAAAAGCATTATGAACTACGAAATGAAAAAAGAATTGACACCTAAAAACGCAAAGGAATGTACAAGATTTCACCCAAGATGTGGTACAAGTTTTCTTTTACTTGTAATGTTCATAAGTATTCTTGTATTTTCAACAGTTGACTTATTTTTCAAAGTTCCAACAGGACATTTTACAATGATATTTTACAAATTGGTAACAAGAATTCTATTTGTACCATTTGTTGCTGGACTTTCTTATGAAATACAGCGTTGGACAAGCTACCATCTGGATAATGTTTTTGCCAAAATGATTGCAATTCCTGGAATGTGGCTACAAAAAATAACTACAAGCGAGCCTGATGAAAGCCAATTGGAAGTGGCAATTGTGGCTTTGAATGTGGCGTTGGGGAATGAAGTTACGAATGCGACGGAAGTTTTTGAATAAAAAATAAAAATATATTGCACTCTTATAAGGGGGTGCTTTTTTTTGTTTTAACTTTTTAAGATTTAACTTGATTTATTATCATGAAAAAAGAAAGTTTTATATTTTATATCATAAATTTCACATAATCTATTTATATCTTCCATTAGTAAATACCAGTATTCTTTTTTATTCTTTGTATAGATATCCTGATATAGCTGGTTATACTCAGGAAAATTTTTTGAAATAAAATCTAAAATAATTTTTTTGTATCTCCCTCTTAGATTTAAATTTTCAAAATAAATAAAATCGACTGTATCTTTACAGGTAGCAATAATTTCTTCCAATTGTGTAAGCATCGGAAAAATAGGAGATATAAATAAATACACGGGTATATTTTCTCCTTTAAGTTTTTTTAGAATTTCAATTCTGCTTTTAATGCTTCCTGCACAAGGTTCGATTTGCCTTCTTAAATTGTCATTCAATGTATTTAATGAAATTCCTACAGTAATATTTTTAATTTTTTTTAATAAATCAATATCTCTAAAAATCAGTAAAGATTTTGTTAAAATTTCTAAATGAATATGTTCATTATTTGCTTGAATAAAAAGTTTTAAAATATTTCTTGTAGATTTATACTTTATTTCATACGGATTATAAGGGTCTGTAACTGAACTCATTAATATTTTTTTATCACTATTTATTTTCTTAAGATATTTAACAAATTTTTCTTCATTAAACTTTTTAACATCTAAAAATTCTCCCCATTTTTCAGTATGGTTAGTAAATCTTTTCATAAATTCTGCATAACAGTAAATACAGCCATGGTTGCACCCAACATAGTTATTTATAACATAATCCGTAGCTGGTAGTTTAGATTTAGTAATTATATTTTTTGAGACTGTCTCCTTTATAATTGTACTCATTTAGAATCACTCCGTTAAAATTTATATTTTTTCTTCTTCAAGTTTTATATTATCGTATTTTTTAAAGAAAGGGTAATATATTATAATTGAAAAAAATATAGCTAAAATCTGAAATATAACCATTTTAATACCTCCATTAGTTGCTAAATATGCATTTATTATAGGAGGGGTTGTCTATTAATTTTCACCTCTTATTTAATTTTATATTACATTTCTCTATCTTGTCAATAATAAATAATAATTTAAACAATAAATTATTTGAAAATTAAATTAATGCTAAATCCATTAGACCTGTTCGACAACTTTACAATTCAAAATTATAAATTCAACAAATCAACGAGAATCTCATAATAAATTTTCTTCTTTTGTTTCTGTAACATGTGGATAATATCCTGAATCTCTTAATATGCCTGTTCACATGCTCTATGTAAATTCTCTGTTTTGAAATAGCCGAGTTATATTCCTTGTCTTCCTCTGTCAACTTGTAGTTCTTAGTTGATTTTAATGTTTGTAATAAAAAATTTTGCATTTGATAATACCTTTTGTGCTGTTAATATTACCATCGCCAACGTTAAAGAAAAACCTTTTGTTTTCCTTGTTTTCGTAGAATTGCTCATTGCCGAAAATCCTTATCTTGCAGTAAAGGTTTATCCTAATAATTAAAATTATGGCAAAATTACTACGCAATAACCTATGGTTACGACATTTTTCTGCACTGACAAAAAACTCATTATGCTCAAACAATTTTGCCAGCATAGAAAAATGCTCCGACGGATTAATTTATACTAAAATCTGTTTAAAAAATAAAAATTATATTTTAATTATTTGGAAATACTAGGGTTTTATCCTGTGTTGGAAAAGTTTGTAATAAATTCGTTATTTAAATGGAGTTTAGTATTAATTGTTATAGAATTTTATTTCTATTTTTTAAATAGAGTTTAGTATGAATCCATCAAAAGTGAAATAACAAGAATTAAATAAATTTTAGAATTTGTTATTAGAATAAATTTATTATTGGTTTAATTTAAAAATAAATTCAAATAGAAAAAATAGAATTTTTTTTAAAAATTTTAAGATAAGGGAATTATCATGAAATATAGGGAAATATAAAAAAATTAAAAATTTTTTTTATATAATACTTAGCATTTAGAAAGTTTAAATTTTTAAAGTTGATTTTTTCGTTTTTTATTAAATTTTATTTTAATTCTATAATGAAAAACAAAAAAAAAAAAATAGAAAAATATGTTTTGAACGAAAAAAATAATTGACTTTTTAAAATTTTTTGGTAAAATAGAAATGTAATAAAGTTATAGTGAAATCCTTTGAAGTGGAACTTAAAAACTATATTAAGTCTCAAATTTGCTTAGTTTTTATTGTTTCACTTCTAAAGAAATTTGAGCGTATTCACGAAATTTTGTTGTTATAAAATCATATTTTTGTAATTTATTTTATATTTAAAAATTTTATGATGAATAATTTGTATATTATTAAAAAAAATAATATAATTATTTTGTCTGAATTTTAAATTAATTTGAATATGTTTTAGACAGCTTTAAAAATTATAAATTTATGTGAGATATTAAAATAAAAAATGTATTTTAATAAAAAAATCATTTTAAATCACTAAAAAATCACTTATCAAAAATTGCTTTAAGGTTATACGAGATATTGAATATTAACTTTAATGCAATTTTATCATATTTAAAATACTATTTTTTAATTTCATATCAATCATAATAAATAACAGATTTTTTAATTTTGTGAATTAAAACTTTACTATAAAAAAATATAAGGAGAGGTAAAAAAATGACAAATAACATCAGAAAAATAAAGCAGGATTTACGTGCTTATGCAAAGAGATGTAAAGATGTACATTATACAGAAAGTCTAGTAATAA